>JAKAHE010000075.1 GCA_021815285.1 Nitrospirota bacterium | reverse complement strand
GCACCTCGCCGTAACCGATTGTGGTAATCGTGATAACGGTCATGAAGAGGGAATCGAGGATATTCCAGCCCTCGAGCCGGCAATATCCCGCCGTCCCCCCGGCAATCACAAGCGCCAGCGCAAGGGCAGAATAAATAAACAGTCTTGCGCCGCTGGTTTTCTTGAGGTTCAAATCTACAAGGCCTGGCATTATGATATTTTACAGTAACGGGAAAAGGTAATAAAGGGCAAAAATAAAAAAACCCCGCATTTTCATGCGGGGTTTTCGGTTTTGGAGAGATGGCTTTAGCCCCTCATGACGTTGACTGCCTGCGGGCCTTTCGCGCCGTTCTGAACTTCAAATTCGACCTGCTGTCCCTCGCTCAAGGTCTTGAAACCGTCCATCTTTATCTCCGAAAAATGCACGAACACGTCCTTGCCTTCTTCCGGAGAAATGAAACCGTAACCCTTGCTCTCATTGAACCACTTAACCGTACCCCTCATCAAAAAAACCCCTTTTCCTTTGGCCAAGGCGCATTCTGCGCATTGCCCGATTAACCTGTCAACCTTTTTCAAGACCTGAGTAGAACGTTTAACCTCTGAAGCATGAAAAATTGCAGGCATTAAAAAACCGCGACCCAGCGCCACGGCACCATTACGCGAAACTATACTCGCAAGTTCGCAATATGTCAAGCTTTAAATCAGTGATTTGACAAAATAATCAAATATCATTATATATTAAGAATATGTCTAATTTATTCCGATACCGATTAATATTTGCTCTTACAGCATTTATTATGATCGTCCTCTCTTCGGCTGGACTTGCGCAGGACTTCGTCATATCCGACGGAGACCTCCTGAAGATTACCGTATACGACAACCCCGATCTCACGACAAGGACGCTGGTAAGCTCAAAGGGCATTATTACATTCCCCCTCACAGGAGACGTGAAGGTAGCGGGGCTTCGCATACACGATGCGGAGAAGCGGATAGCAAAGCTCCTCTCTAAAGGATATATCAACGACCCCCAGGTGACAATACTTATCACGGAGACAAAGAACGTGGTATATGTTACGGGGGAGGTTCAGAAACCGGGTAAATACGAGGCGGGGCCGAACATGACGGTCATAAAGGCCATAGCCGAAGCGGGAGGGCTTACGGACAAGGCCGCGCCGGGCAGGACAAAGATAACGCGGGAGACCGGGGGCAAGGAATCTACTTTCAGCGCACAGATGAACGACAGCATCCAGCCTGGCGACGTCATAAACGTCCCGGAAAGCTTTTTCTGACAGGGATTACATGCGCTTTTCCTTCCCGCTGAGATAGACGAAACACCTGACGCATTCTATGCCGTTCTTGCAATGCCTGCCGGTCAGCTCCCAGCACGGAGCGGAGCGATCAACATAGGCCGAGCATTCCCCCCTTAAATCTTCCGAACAGCCCTGTATCTCCCAGCAGGGCGCATAATCCAACAGTTTCTTTACCCCCTCTATGCTTATTTTCTTCTCGTGTATCAGTTCCCGTATGCAACGAAGCCATTTTATGTCGTTATCCGAATAGAACCTGTTCTTGTTCCTCCTCGCAGGCGTAACAAGCCCGTGCTTCTCATACAGCCTGAGCGTCTGGTCAGTAGCCCCCACAAGTTCGGCGGCTATGCCGATAGGGTATAGCGGAAGATTCTCCCTGCGGGCTTTCTCGTCGTTGTTTTCCATGTTCCTCCACTCGGATAAGACATAAAATCTGAAGACATATTTTACAGATTATAGTTGACAACGTTAGTCCTGTAAACAACTTTCTGTCAAGTTAAATATTTTAATTGAGGTTCAAGGCTTCCTCATAATCAGGATTTATATGCGTTCGGAAAAAGGGATGCGTCTGTATGCGGCAGGAACATTGCGGCGCGGTACAGGCTCATGAACTCCGCGCTGGCGTTGAGTTCCCTGTAGGTTATCATGGATGCTATTTTTTCAATCTGTTCAATAGCTTTAATATCAAGAAGGGCCATGACTGCGCCTTTAAGGGAAGAATTCCCCAGGAGCCTGAATTTTTCAATAGGGATGTCCGGCAGCATCCCTATGGAAACGGCCTTGTCCGCCGCGATATACTCTCCGAACGTCCCGGCCACGAAAAACGATTCAATGTCGTTAAAGGTTATGCCTATTTCGGAGATTATTACGGTCAAAGCCGTATACATTGCCGCCTTTGTGCGGACAAGGTTCTCTATGTCCCTTTCCGTAAAAAATATATTGTCCGCTACGCGATATGCAGGCCCGGATTCCGTTTCCACAACCCTTTCCGTCCTGCCGGGCACAAACTTTCCCCTGCCGTCTATGAGACCCGTCCTGAAAAGCTCCGAGAGCAGGTCTATCAGCGCGGAGCCGCACATCCCGACAGGCGTGACGTCTCCGATTACACTGAAGGACGGATCATGTTTATCGCCTATCGTTATCCTGTCTATAGCGCCGGGTGCGGCCCTCATGCCGGAGCTCACGACGCCTCCTTCAAGGGCCGGACCCGCCGCGCCTGCGCACGCGACAAGCCAGTCCCGGTTACCGACGATTATCTCCGCGTTCGTCCCGACATCCACCAATATGGAAATTCCTTCCCTGTCCGCCATCCCGGAGACGAGTATCCCGGCCAGGACGTCCCCGCCGACATAACTCCCGACGTTCGGAAGGACGACAACCGGCGCTTCCGGCCTGATGTTCAGGCCGACATCTTTTGCCTTGAAACTCCCGAAACGATTTGCCGCAGGGACATACGGCGCGCGGCAGATGTTGTACGGGTCAAGCCCCAGAAAGAAGTGCGCCATTGTCGTATTTCCGGATATGCATGCGCACGAAATATCGCCCGCCGATATGCCCGCGCTGGCCGCGAGTCTTTCCGCCACGGCATTTACGCATCCGACTGCCGCAAGCCTCAGTTCCTCCAGCCCGCCGGTTTTCAGACAGTGGTGTATACGAGCGAGAATGTCCTCTCCGATGACGGACTGGGGGTTCGTATCCGACACCGGCATGCCGGTTGGCGACCCGGTGTCAAGGTCAATCAAACTGCATACGATGTTCGTCGTGCCGAGGTCAACGGCAAGGCCGAAGGCGGTCGACCGCCTGCCGGCAGAGCTGCCCGGCTCTATGTCTATTAGCTCCGGCTCTTCCGACAGACTGACGGTTGCCGTTACCTCAAAATTATTATCCCTGAGCGCAGAAGAAATCTTCCGGATTACTGACACGGGAACGGAGCCTGCGTCAAGTCCCTCACGCCGCAGTCCCGCCAGGACGCGCTCAAGGTCGGGCGTCTTGTCGTCGTCCGATGCCTGCGAAAGCTTCAGGAAATATTTTTTTACAAGCGGCGTCATCGGTCCGAAACCGGTCTACCGGTATCCCACATTACCTTCCCCATGTCCCTAACGTCGTATCCGCCAAGCGCAATGACCGCTTCGCGGAACTCCTTATCCTCCCGGATGATACAAAGAAGCGCCTTAATCTTCGGGTCATCGTAATATTCGGCAGGTATGGCAATATCGTATCGTTCCTGGGCGACCGGCAGGAAATCCAGGCCGAGCGCCCGCGCCGCGGCGAGTATGCCAAGCCCAGTATCCGCCGCGCCGGAAAGCACCGCCGAGGCCACGCCCATGTGAGTGTATTCCTCGTGCGTGTAGCCGTTCACTTCTGTTTTTTTAATCCCAAGCATCCTTAAGTGCAGGTCCGCCAGGAGCCTCGTTCCCGCCCCGGCCTGCCGATTCACAAAAACGATATCCGGTCTGCGCAGATCACCGAAACCGTGTATCTTTTTCGGATTGCCATTCAATACCAGCAGCCCCTGCTCACGATACACCAGGTTCACAAGATAAAGTTTTCTTCCCGGAAGATATTTTTCCAAGTATGAGATATTATACTCCCCGGTTTCTTCGTCAAGGAGATGCGTCCCGGCCATGTGGGCCTCGTTTTTCTTGAGCGCGATAATGCCGCCCATGCTTCCGGTATGCGCCGAGGAAAGGGCGAATGCCGGTTCCTTTTTCTTCAGGAAGTTTCCGAGAATGTCGAGGGCGTTGTCGTGGCTTCCGATACAGACGATTGTATTCTCTATCTCCTCGGGGGGCTTCAGAAGCTCCGCCTCCACAATACTTCCCGCCGCAAGACCTTCCGAAGCCGCCGGTATTCGCACAATGCCGTCCGCGCGCACGAGGGTCATCAACACCCCCGCGCCGCGGTACATTGGAGTCGCAACGATATTTTCGCCAACCTTGCCGAGCTTCACCCTGACAAATTCCTCCTGCCCGAGCATTGAGGCCACCTGGCGCGAAAGCGCCGCTCCAATCGACCGCGCGGCGGGCGGTTCCATCCCCTGCATGGCGTAAATAAGAGGACGCGCAAAAAACCGAAAGGCGAGGAACGCCGAGACTGGATAGCCCGGCACGCCGATTACAGGCTTGCCGCAAACAATGCCAAGGATTACCGGCTTTCCGGGCTTGGTGTTTATCCCGTGCAGGAACACCTCCCCGAGCTCGCTTATCGCCTGGTATGCATGGTCTTCGGAACCGGCTGAGGAGCCTGCGTTCACGGCGACGATGTCGTGCCTGCCGGCGGCCTCGGCTATCCGTTCTTTCAGAATATTCAAATCGTCGGGCGCTATATCATATCGTCTCGCATCTGCGCCCCATTCCTTCGCCATGCCGTATAGCATTCGGGAATTATACTCCGGGATATTCCCCTTTTTAAGCTCCGTGCCAGGCTGTACAAGCTCGTCCCCAGTCGGTATAAGCCCGATTCCGGGTCTTCGCCGGACAAGAAGCTCCGTAATCCCTCCGGCAATCAATGCCGCGGTATCCGTCGGGCGAAGCATGTGGTTCTCCGGCACTATCAGCTCGGTCGCAACAATGTCCTCCCCGACGACACGAACATGCTGCCAGGGCGTCGCGGGCCGGATTATCTCGACAAAACCGTCATCCTCGTTTATTTCCTCCAACATTATCACGGCGTCCATGCCTTCCGGGAGCGGATTGCCGGTGTTGACGTATACGGCCTGCGCGCCAATCTTAAGCTTCTTTGGAGTATTATCGGAAGCGCCTACGGTATCGGCGAAACGCACCGCAATGCCGTCCATGGCGGCGCAGTGATAGAAAGGAGATGAATGCCTCGCCGCCACGGCCTCTGCCGTTACACGTCCAAGGGAGTCGTCCACAAAAACCGCCTCGCTGGGAAGCGGCTTCCATATCCCGGCTTCGAAAAGCTTCCTACGCCAGAGGGCGATGGCTTCATCGAGAGGGGTCGTGGTTATGTAGATTTTTCTATTCATAAGATTAATCGAACAGCCTGACCATTACCTTCTCCCCCTTCGCTATCCCCGGCCTGTCGGCTGGTATCACCGCCGTCCCGTGCGCCTTGGCAAGGGTAAAAATAAGCCCGGATTTTCCAAGCACAGGATACGCCCAGAGTTCTCCTTCATCTTTCCTGAGCGCTACCCCAAGGTGATCTTCGCGCCCGGGCACGGAGGAATAGTTCCGGGCCATCCTGGCCTCGACAACCCTGACGCCCGGTATACCCAAGGCTTCGAGCGGGTCGATTTTCCCTGAAATCTCACTTATCAGGGGCCTTAAAAACAGCTCGAAACATACCGCCACGGCGACCGGATGGCCAGGAAGTCCGAAGACTGGTTTGCCGCTAACCACGCCTATTATAACAGGTTTTCCGGGCTTTACCGATACGCCGTGCACGATGACGCCGGGCTTACCCATGTCGTTTATAATCTTTGCCGTAAGGTCTTGATTTCCAACGGAACTTCCGCCCGTGAGAGCGACCGCGTCGCATTCGGAAATTGCGCTCTCCGCAGCCTCCCGGATGGGTCCATATTCGTCCCTGAATATGCCTTTTAATACCGGAATCGCGCCCGCCAGTCGAACCATGCCGGCAAGGGTGTATGAGTTCACGTCGCGCACCTGTCCAGGGCGCGGCGTCTTATCCGCCGGGACTATCTCGCTTCCCGTATTAATTATTGCCACCTTCGGCCTTTTGAATACCGGCGCATACGTTATCCCTATCCCCGCCATGGCGCCTATATCCTGCGGCCTCAGCCTGTGGCCTTTCGTAAAGGCCGTCTCGCCGGCTTTTATGTCGTCACCCGGCTGGACTACGTTCTCGCCCGGAGCAACTGGCCTCATTATTTCCAATTCTCCGGTGTCAAGCGCCTGCGCATATTCCAGCATAACCACAGCGTCCGCGCCTTCAGGCAGCATCCCGCCGGTCGGAATGGCAACAGCCTGGCCGCGCAAGAGCAGTACTGGGGCCGCCTCTCCCATGACAATCTCGCCTGCAAGCTTCAAATAAGCCGGTATCTGCTCTGAGGCGCCGAAGGTATCGGCGGAGAATACTGCATAGCCATCCATGGACGAGCGGGGAAATTCCGGAAGCGCGGTTTGGGATATTATATCTGCCGCGAGCGCGCGCCCAAGCGCCTCGTGCAACGATACTTCTTCGCGCCCGGGCTCAGGGGCAGTATAGGAAGAACGCAGAATGCTTAAGGCCTCCCCAACGCCAACCGCCTCGCCCCGGCCCAGCATGTCTTTCTGGCTCATAAGCGTTTATTCTAAGCAAAAAGGCAGGCGGCTTGCATTCAAGCCCCTGCCTTGTGAATTAATGAATATTTACGCCTGTCCCTGCTCGCCTTACTGCCCCCTTTACTTGCTGTCTACCAGCTCCTTGAGCTCCTTGCCGGCCTTGAAGAACGGAACCTTTTTGGAAGGCACGGAAACGGGAGAGCCGGTCTTCGGGTTTCTGCCCTCGCGCTGCTTGCGCGAACGGATTTTGAAGCTGCCGAATCCCCTTATTTCGATTTTGTCGCCGATGGCAAGAGAATCCTTGATACTGTCGAAAATTGTATTGATTATTACCTCTGTCTGCTTCTTTGTAAGACCGTCGACCTTGTCAGAAACCTTCTCAACAAGCTCCGCCTTAGTCATAAACCATTACCCCCGTTATATGAAATTTCAGAGCGCTCTTGGACCTTCTGGGAATAAATAACATATCCATAACCCGTTGTCAAGGTTAAAGATATTGTTTTCTTGTCATCTTATTTCCGGCGCGGCGTACAGATACATCATGCCCTGGAGGTTCTTGCCTATGAGGCCCTGGAAGAGGCTGCTTGCGTCCTGTCCTTTTATGAGGTCCCATATGGACGTCTTCTTCTCCTCAGTAATTACTGCGGGCCTGCCCTTTATCCCGGCCATTTTGCCCGCAACGCTTATGGCGTCCTGGAGGTCTCCAAGCCCGTCCACGAGGCCGAGTTTCTGCGCCTGTCTCCCGGTATAGACGCTCCCGTCCGCGAGCGCCCAGACATCCTCAACTTTCATCTTTCGCCCTTTGGCCACGGCCTCGACAAATTGCTCGTGAACGTCCCGGAGGACGTTTTTAAGGTATTCCTTCTCGTCCGGGGTCATTGTCCGCATGAAATCCCCGACGTCCTTGCGCTTGCCGGAGGCGATTGTCTGGTCTTTTATGCCTATCTTTTTAAGGAGTTGCTCAACAGACGCGAATTCCATGATGACCCCGATGCTGCCTGTCAGGGTGCCGGGATTGGCAAGTATCCTGTCCGCGGCTGAGGCGATGTAATACCCGCCGGAAGCCGCTACAGTGCCCATGGAGACGATGATTTTCTTACCGGTTTTGGCGCGAACCTTGTTTATTTCCTCGTAGATTTCCTGGCTGGGCACGACAGCCCCGCCCGGGCTGTTAATCCGCAGAACGATGGCCTTGACGGAAGGATTTCCGGAGTATTTTTTAAGCTGATGTATTACATCTTCGGAAGAGAGTATAATCCCGTCTATTTTTATGACCGCTACCTTGCCGGAAGCGGCAACCGGCGACTTCCCAAGGAAAAGGGAAGCGCCGGTTGATATCGCGATTACAAGCGCGACAGCGACAATTATCCCGACTACCAGGAAAGCTACAGGCTTTCTGCTCATCCAAGCCACCCCGACAAGCCACTGGCAAGCCCCAGGGACTTATGCCTCATCCTTGCCGCTGTCCTTTATGCGCGCGCCGAGCGAGCTGTCAAATTTATCCTGAGAGTTTCGGTAGCTCTCCTGGTCTGACTTATCGCCCTCTTTTTTGAAAGCCTTTATGGACAGGCCTATCTTGCGCTCGGCGGTATCCACCTTTATAATCTTGGCGGTTACCTCATCGTCGAGCTTAAGCAGGTCTTCCACCTTGACATGCTGGTCCTTGTCTATCTCGGAGATGTGTATCAGACCCTCGACGCCGCCTTCAAGCTCTACAAATACGCCGAAGTCCGTGATTTTTATGACCTTGCAGGTGACATTATCGCCGACCCTGTATGAGCCGGGTATCTCACGGTCCCAGGGGTCGGAGTCAAGCTGCTTGAGTCCCAGCGAGAGCCTCTCCTTCTCCTTGTCAACGGAGAGCACCACCGCCTCAACCTTCTGGCCCTTTTTGAGGACTTCTGAAGGGTGCTTCAGGTGTTTTGTCCATGAAATATCGGAGATATGGATAAGACCGTCGATCCCCTCGTCAAGCCCGACAAACGCGCCGAAGTCCGTGAGATTCCTTACCTTACCCTCTATCTTTGAGCCGACAGGATATTTTTCCGCTATGACGTCCCACGGGTTCGGTTCCACCTGCTTCATGCCAAGCGAGATGCGCTTGTTGGATTTGTCTATGGAAAGGACCACGGCGTCGATGATGTCGCCCATTCCGACGACCTTGCTCGGGTGGCGGACTTTCTGCGTCCAGGACATCTCGGAGACGTGGACAAGACCTTCTATGCCCTGCTCAAGCTCGACAAACGCGCCGTAGTCGGTAAGGCTCACCACCTTGCCGCGCACCCTCGCGCCGACGGGATATTTGTTGTCGGCAATCGCCCACGGGTCGTTGGAGAGCTGTTTCAGGCCGAGAGAGACCTTCTCGTTCTCCCGGTCGTATTTCAGCACCATCACCTTTATCCTGTCGCCGACGACGAACATCTCGGAAGGGTGGCTTACCCTGCCCCAGGACATGTCGGTGATGTGGAGCAGGCCGTCGATGCCGCCAAGGTCTATGAACGCGCCATATTCCGTGATGTTCTTTACTATGCCGTCTATCACGACGCCTTCCCTGAGCGTAGAGAGCGTCTCGGACTTCTTCTTGTCGCGGACTTCCTCAAGGAGCGCCCTTCTGGAAAGAACGATGTTGCCGCGACGCTGGTTCACCTTGAGAACCTTGAGATCGAATGTCTGGCCAATCAGTGAATCGAGGTTCCGCACGGGCCTCAAGTCAACCTGCGAACCCGGCAGGAAGCCCTTTACGCCGTTTATGTCAACCGTCATGCCTCCCTTTATGCGGGCGACGACCTTGCCGGTCACGGGCAGTTC
>JAKAHE010000074.1 GCA_021815285.1 Nitrospirota bacterium | reverse complement strand
GTTCAAATCCGAGAGGGAAGGGGGAAAGGTCCTGCAAGGGGCTTGAGGCGCGAAGGCAGGATACCTGGGGTAATATACGGTGTCGGAGACCCGACGCCGATTTCGCTCGACGGCAAGGAACTCTCCCGGATAATAACTTCCGGCGACGGCGGGAGCAAGCTTCTCTCCATAGAGATGGAGGGTAGGGAGAAGATGGCCATTCTCAGGGATTACCAGGTAGACCCTGTAAAGAACGTCCTGATTCATGCCGACCTCCAGGAGGTCGCCGAGGACAAGACCGTGCATGTGACCGTGGCCGTGGTGCAGGTTGGCGGCCAGCCGGCTGGCGTAAAGGAAGGCGGTATACTCTCCCATCCCGTGAGGGACATAGTCGTGGAATGCCTGCCTGCCAGGATACCGGAGCATATCGAGGTGGACTGCTCAGGGCTGAAGATAAACGAGTCCGTCCATGTCGGGAATCTGAAGCTTCCCGACGGTGTAAAGGCCCTTACGGACGCCGGCACGGTGCTCTTTGCCGTCACCCCGCCGATTTCCGCCGAGAAGCTCGACGCGATGCTCTCGACAGAGGCCGCCGCGGAGGTGAAGGAGCCTGAAGTCCTGACGAAGAAGAAGGAAGAGGAAGAAAAGCCGGAGAAGGCCAAGGCGGAGAAGGCCAAGACCGAAAAGGCAAAATAGTTTTGAAGATTGTCGCCGGGCTGGGAAATCCCGGGGCCGAATATGCCGGGACGCGCCACAATGTAGGGTTTATGGTTGTGGACGCCCTCGCCGGGAAGCTCCTGGGGAAAGGTTCTTACAAAAAGTCCTTTGGCGCGTTTACCGCCAGGGCCGAATTCGAGGGAGAATCCGTTTTCCTGATGAAGCCGCAGACGTATATGAATTTGAGCGGCGATGCGGTGGGCGAGGCAGTCAGATACTACAAGGTCGCCCCTTCGGACCTGCTCGTTGTTCACGACGACATGGACCTGCCGCTTGGCAGGATAAGGATACGCTCTTCCGGCGGCGGAGGAGGGCACAGGGGCGTCGCCTCCGTAATAGCCCACGTCGGGGCGGATTTTATACGGGTTAGGGTCGGCATCGGGCGGCCAGACCCAAGGCTCGACCCGGCTGATTACGTTCTTTCCAGGTTTATCGAGGAAGAGCGGAAGACGGTAGAAGAGACAATCGCCACCGCGGCTGAGGCTGTCCTGGCGATATTTAAAAAGGGGCTTCCAGCCGCCATGAACAGGTTCAATTAAGGGTGGCGGGTGTCTATTTTACCCCCTCTCCCGTGATGGGAGAGGCCGTGAGAGGGTGCCAATTGTAGGGGCGCAATTCACTTGCGCCCGGCAGTTAATTTTGTCATTCCCGCGAAGGCGGGAATCCAGGTTTTCCCTTGATTAATTTATGCAATTCAGTTATATGTAGTCTTCCGGTCAGCAGTCTTATTATTGTATTAATATTTTTAATTTGGAAAAAAGGTGTGGAAGGAGTAGAATTCCCGCGCCTGTAAAACGACGTTTTAGATAAATATAGCATATCTATGGAAGGGGGGATTGCAAGCAGCTCTGCCGACAATTTTTCTTAACCGCAATATCTGAAAGGGGGTAATTCAGGGATCATGGATACAAACGTTTTAATAGCATTGGGTTGCAGTATCATCGCCGTAATATACGGCATCATCAGCATAGGCTGGATTATGAAGCTGGGCCAGGGCGACGAGAAGATGCAGAGAATCTCGAAGGCCATTCAGGAGGGCGCGGGCGCGTACCTCAAACGCCAGTATACCACCATAGCGATAGTCGGCGTAGTCATCGCCATAATAATCGGCGTCTCGCCGGCTTCCATAGGGCTTGGGCCTCTTACCGCAATCGGCTTCGTCATCGGGGCCTTAGGCTCCGCGGCGGCGGGCATCATAGGCATGAACATATCCGTCCGCTCGAACGTCCGCACGACAGAGGCCGCAAAGCAGGGCCTTAACCCGGCGATGAACGTCGCGTTCAGGGGCGGCGCCATCACCGGTATGCTGGTCGTGGGCCTCGGACTTCTGGTCCTTTCCGGCTACTTCCTCGTCCTCCAGAACGTAATGCCCGGCGCGGCGCCTGCAGATCTCGTCAGGCCGCTTGTCGGCCTTGGTTTCGGCGGCAGCCTCATCTCCATCTTCGCGCGTCTCGGCGGCGGCATATTCACCAAGGGCGCGGATGTCGGCGCCGACCTCGTTGGCAAGGTCGAGGCCGGTATTCCGGAGGACGACCCCAGGAACCCCGCCGTCATCGCGGATAACGTCGGCGACAACGTCGGCGACTGCGCAGGCATGGCCGCAGACCTCTTCGAGACCTACGCGGTTACGATAGTCTCGTCGATGCTCCTTGGCGCCCTGCTCTTCAAGAACGCCGGGCCGGACGTTATAAGCAAGGCGCTTGCCTACCCGCTTGTTCTGGGCGGCATTTCCATACTGACCTCCATCTTCGGCACCTTCTTCGTGAAGGTCGGCAAGAGCGGCAACATCATGGGCGCCCTCTACAAGGGCCTCATCGTCTCCGCGATTGCCTCCGCCATAATCTTCTATTTCGTTACGCAGAAGATGATGGGCGGCATAGCGGCCACGCCAGGCCTTGAGCAGTACACTTGGATGAACCTCTACATATCCGCCCTGGTCGGCCTCATTGTCACCGGCGGCATGGTCATAATCACAGAGTATTACACCTCTACGGCATATTCGCCCGTCAAGTCCATCGCGCAGGCCTCGACCACCGGTCACGGCACGAATGTCATCACCGGCCTTGCGGTCTCCATGAAGTCCACCGCCGCGCCGATAATCCTTATCGTGGCGGGCATCCTTGTCGCGTATAACTGCGCCGGTCTCTACGGCGTCGCAATGGCCGCCGTCTCCATGCTCTCCATGACAGGCATAATCGTCGCCATCGACGCATACGGCCCCATTACCGACAACGCGGGCGGCATCGCCGAAATGGCCGAGCTTCCGGATTCCGTCCGTTCCGTTACCGACCCGCTCGATGCGGTCGGCAACACAACCAAGGCCGTAACCAAGGGATACGCCATCGCTTCGGCTGCTCTGGCTGCCCTGGTGCTTTTCGCGGCATACACCCAGGAACTTGGCGACGCCCTTGTGAGGAACGGCATGCCCCCGGTTACGTTCGACCTCAGTAACCCGCTTGTCCTGGTCGGCCTGTTCATCGGCGGCCTGCTGCCCTACCTCTTCGGCGCGATAGCCATGCAGGCGGTCGCGAAGGCAGGCGGCGAGATAGTCAACGAAGTCAGAAGGCAGTTCAGGGAGATAAAGGGCATCATGGAAGGCACCGGCAAGCCGGATTATGCCGCGGCGGTCGATATTGTTACGAAGGCCGCCATACGCGAGATGATTATCCCGGCGCTTCTCCCGGTACTGGCCCCGATAGTCGTCGGATTCGTCCTCGGCCCGCAGGCTGTCGGCGGGATGCTGGTCGGCGCCATCATAACCGGGCTGTTCGTCGCCATCTCCATGACCTCGGGCGGCGGCGCGTGGGATAACGCGAAGAAGTACATCGAGAACGGCAACTTCGGCGGCAAAGGCTCCGACGCCCATAAGGCCGCGGTTACCGGCGATACTGTCGGCGACCCGTACAAGGACACCGCCGGGCCGGCTGTTAACCCGATGATCAAGATCATCAACATCGTGGCGCTCCTTATCGTCGGCCTGCTGGCTTCCGGCCACGTGCTGATTCACATGTAAGATTCTGCTTAATCTGTGCTATAATCAGCCCCGCTCAATTCATTTGGGCGGGGCTGATGATTTTTTAACGCGCGGCATACAAGGAATGACCCATGGGTTTCAACTGCGGAATAATAGGCCTGCCGAACGTCGGGAAGTCCACCATATTCAACGCGCTGTCCTCCGCCGGGGCGCAGGCGTCTAACTACCCGTTTACCACGATAGACCCGAACGTGGGTATCGTCGAGGTGCCGGACGCGCGGCTTGTAAAGCTTGACGAGATGTATCACCCGAAGAAACTGACGCCGACGACCATCGAGTTCGTGGACATCGCGGGGCTGGTGAAGGGCGCGTCGCGCGGAGAGGGGCTCGGAAACAAGTTCCTGGGCAACATACGCGAAGTGGACGCCGTCGCCCATGTCGTGCGGTGTTTCAGGGATCCGGACGTGGTGCACGTGGACGGCGAAATCGGCCCCAGGCGCGACATCGAAGTCATTGAGGCTGAGCTTATGCTTGCCGACCTCGAAGGCGTTGAGAAGCGGCTTGTCTCCCGCCAGAAGGCGGCCAAGGGAGGGGACAAGGCGGCAAAGGCAGAGGCGGAACTGCTGACACGGCTTAAAACCATGCTGGAGAAGGGCAAGCCTGTAAGGACTGGCAGATTTTCCGACGATGAGCGGGCGATACTGAAAGGTTTTTTCCTTTTGACCGACAAGCCTATACTTTATGTCGCAAATGTATCAGAGGACGATATTGAAGGGAAATCACCGCTCGTGGCCGAGGTACGGGAGATTGCCGCATCCGAGGGTGCGCCGGTCGTCGTGATATGCGGGAAGACCGAGGCGGAGATTGCCGCCCTTGCGCCTTCCGAGCGTCCGGAATTTCTTGAGAGTCTTGGACTCCATGAGCCGGGCCTGGACAGGCTTATACGCGAGGGATACGGCCTCCTGGGGCTTATCACGTTCTTTACCGTGGGCGAGGATGAGGTCAAGGCCTGGACGGTAAGCAAGGGGACAAAGGCTCCGCAGGCGGCTGGCAGGATACATTCCGACTTCGAGCGCGGCTTTATCCGCGCAGAGGTGGTGCACTATAACGACCTCGTGAAACTCGGTTCCTGGAATGCCGCGAAGGAGAAAGGGGCGCTTCGCCAGGAGGGCAAGGAATACGTCGTCGCCGACGGAGACTGTATGCTGTTCAAGTTCAACGTGTAGGAGAGAGTATAACGCCCCCTCGCTTTAAATGGGAATGAAGGAAGCTGTCATCCTGAGCAACGCGAAGAATCCGCTTTTAGCTTGATTTTTTTCCCGTCCCGTGCTATTAATTACAACTTCCGCATAATATGCGGCGGAAATTAAAGGTCGAACTCCTTGCTCCCGGTCCGGTAGACCGGCTTCAGGCCGGGCGGTTTTTAACCGCTAATAACGCCGCCGGGGGCCAAAATGTCCAGAGGGAGGTGAATTCTATGAACGACTACGAAAGCATCTTTATCCTTGCCCCATCCACCGACGAAGGGGAGTCGGAAAAGATAAGCCAGAGGTTCCAGGAAGTCATTACCGCGAATGGCGGTGAGGTCGTCCGCGTCGAGAAATGGGGGAAGCGCAAGCTCGCATACCCCGTCCGTAAGCACAGGAAAGGCGAATATGTCCTTTTGCAGTTCAAGGGCGGCGCCATGTCCGTATCCGAGCTCGAACGCAACTACAAAATGACCGATGCGGTGATAAAGTTCCTGACCATCAGGCTCGAAAAAGAGGCGCTGGCGCACATTGCGCGTCAGCTTCAGGCCCAGCAGAAGGCGGAGCTGGCATCGGAAGCCGCCAAGGCGGAAGCTGCTCCGGCGCCCGAGTCCGAGGCCGGCAGCGTGGCCGAGTCTGCGCAGGCCGAGAGCGAATAAGAAAAAACGTGAAGGAAACCGATGGCAAGCTTCAACCGAGTAATTCTGATGGGCAACCTGACGCGCGACCCGGAGCTTCGGTATAACCCGAACGGGACGCCCGTGGCTAACTTATCCATCGCCGTGAACCGCAAATACAAGCAGGGCGACGAGTGGAAGGAAGAAGTCAGCTATTTCGACATCGTCGTCTTCGGCAAGCAGGCCGAGAACTGCGGCCAGTACTTGAGTAAGGGCCAGTCCGTGCTGGTTGACGGGCGGCTCCAGCAGAGGCGATGGGAGTCAGAAGGTCAGAAGCGCAGCAAGGTTGAAGTAGTCGCGGAGAATATCACATTCATGCCCAAACGTCAGCCCGGCCAGGATGATGCGGGAGCCGGAAGCGCGCCAGACGAGGGCGATATACCGTTTTAAATCTGTGTTCGTGAATCGTAGTTTGTGTTCGCGAGTGGTATAAATTATTTGGATTTTACGAACACAAAATCACGGCATTTTGACAAGGAGATACGATGCAGGAGAAAAAAAGACGCTTTCAGAGGAAAAAGGTCTGCCATTTCTGCGCGGACAAGATTCCTTTTATAGACTATAAGGACGTAAAGACGCTGCGGGGCTATGTGACAGACCGCGGCAAGATTGTCCCCCGCAGGATATCCGGCAGCTGTGCAAAGCACCAGCGGGAACTGGCCACCGCGATTAAGCGTTCGAGGAATATCGCGCTTCTGCCCTTTGTGGGCGAGAGGTTCTGATACGCAAAATCTGTCATTGCGAGGAGCGGTAGCGACGCGGCAATCTCAGGCTTTTAAATTTTAAAAAAGCTGAGATTGCTTCGCTTCGCTCGCAATGACGACATAATTTAGTTTATGGCAATCCTTGCAGTATCCCTTCTACACAAGACTTAAAGGCCCCGCAGGCCCGGCGATTGTATCCCTGGCCCTTGCGGCCTCCTTTGTGTTCGTTCCGCTCCTTGGTTCATTTACGGTATTTATCCTCCCCGCGCCGCTTGCATACGCCTACGTCAAATACCGCCCGACCTCTTATGTCGTCATTTCCATTATGATACTCGGGCTTGCCAGCATATGGGGATTCCCCGTGTTTACGGTGATGTTCTTCGGTCTTTGCATCTGCGGCCTGGCGTTGGGGATGGCTGCGGAGAAAAAAGCCGCGGACGACAAGGCCGTTTTATGGGGGACTATTGCGCCGATAATCGCCGTTCTCCCGTTGGTCGGGGCGTATCTGCTGCTCATTGGCGTGAATCCCGTCCAGCACCTTGACAGCGTAATGAATCAGGGCGTGGCTCAGTCTGCGGCGATATACAAGCAGATGGGGATGTCCCAGGCTGAGATAGACACGCTGACGCCGTCGCTTAAGACTATGGCGCGGCTCATAGAAAATTACTTTCCCGCCATCACCATCGCAAGCGTCGCCGCAACGAGCTTTACGGCCTGGATAATCCTGAAGATATACGCCAGAAGGGGCGGTATTTCATTCGCGGAATGGGATTTTTCCAGGTGGCGGCTTCCCGACCACCTGGTCTGGGGCATAATAATTCCAGGATTCCTCCTCATCCCGGATTTGCCGCTGCTGCGGATAATATCGGGAAATATTCTCGTTATATTCGCCATACCGTATCTCTTCCTTGGTATCGCGCTGCTTGTTTACCTTTTCGAGAAATACAGGCTCTCGCCCTTCCTGCGCGGCCTTATATTCGTAGTCATCGCAATACAGCCGATCCTCGCCGCGCTTGTCTGGATGGCCGGGTTCTTCGACACCTGGGCGGATTTCAGGAAAATACGGAAAACCTGAGATTGCTTCGCTTTGCTCGCAATGACAGGAAGCGGAAGTCATTGCGAGGAGACCTTTGGCGACGCGGCAATCCCGGTTTTTTCTGTTGCGCTGATGATACGGGATTGTCCCGAAGCTGTGGAAAAAATGCCACATATTGTCCCTCTCCCGCCACAGAATACTGAATTTTACGGCATTGAAGCGTTTATTGAGGATGCCCTTTTTGCCTGCCAGGACATGCGTTTCCGGCCTCCGGGAGCTGTTCCATGTTTAATGGCATTGAATTTGCAAATGCTATTGGACTATAAGGATTTTCTGGGGGAAAATTGCTTGACAACAAAATGCCCGGATGCTATATTTCCCGAAATCTTTTTTGATTAAGTTTTTTTAATAACTTACAGGGTGTGGGAGGAGTCGATTTCGTAGTCTTATTCCTAAGTAATTCTGCAAGGAAAGGAGGGGGAAATCTAACACGTACAATCGCGTTCCATTCTTCAAGTTGCACCACGTAGTTTAGATGCATCATAAATAGCGGCAGGATTTAAAAGGAGGAGAAATAAGATGAAGAAATTAGTACTTGCAGTAACCGTCGTTGGCGCCATGATAATGGGCCTTGCCTCCATGGCGGCGGCGGAAGTGACGGTCGGCGGCAGCGCCGAGATCCGTTACGATCTCTGGAAGAACATCAATCTGAATTCCGGCGCTTCCACTTCAGATACCACCAACTTCTTCGACGAGAGGGTGCTGGTAAATGTGGATGCCAAGGTAACGCAGGGTCTCGAAGGCTTCGTCGAGTTCGACACGGACAACTTCAACTGGGGCCAGACCAACGACGGTAACGGCTCCAACATCCCGACCTACCTCAACAACAGAAAAGCAGTCGGCAATATCGGCATTCGCCAGGCGTGGATCAACGCCATGGTTCCCGGCATACCCGTCGGCGTGAAGATAGGCCATCAGCCCCTGGCGCTTGGCCACGGCATCTGGCTCGACACAAGCAGGTACGGCTCCGACGCCATCCTCGTTTACTCGAAGCCCATGCCGGCGCTTCTCGTAGCGGGCGCGTATGTCCAGATGTCCCAGAACGGCCCGACCACCCCGGCCAACAGCGGCGCGTTCAACAGGCTCGGCGTACTGGTTACCCCGACGCTCGACCTCACAAAGGACAACACGAACGTCCACAGCGGCGTGGATGCCTATGCCGCCCTGGCCAACTACACCTGGATGCCGAACAACACCGTCGGCATCAATGCCACCTACGTCCGCGACAACGGCTCCCTTTCCAATGCGCTCGCCAGCGACAAGAGAATATGGGCGACCAACCTCGGCGTTGTGGCAGACGGCGCGATAGCCAACATCAACTACAAGGGCGAGTTCGACTGGCTGCATACGAATATGGAGAACATATTCGGCACCGAGGCCTATACGGTCAACGGTTTCGCAGCCATGCTCGGCGCGAACACGAACCTCGCGAAGATGGTCAATATCGGCGCGGAAATGGCCTACGGCACTGGTAACTCCGCCTACGACCCGCAGATATTCTACAATCCGGGCCAGGCAGACGGGATAGCCTTAACCGAGACCAAGCACGTTGACCACGCTTACTATACCCCGTACGACAGCACCTCTTACAACTACGCGTTCCTGTATAACGACAAGATAGGCCAGGGCCCGCTCGGCTCCGGCGGCGGCTTCGGGTTCGGCGACGGCTACGGCGGTATCGGACTCGCCAACACCGGCTACATAAAGATCTCCGCCAGCGTTACCCCGACCGACAGGCTGAAGGCCGGCCTCGACTTCCTGTACCTCAGGGCGTCCGAGTCCATGCTTCCCGGCCAGTCCCGCGACCTGGGCTGGGAGCTCGACGGCAACGTTGGCTACAAGCTCTATGACAACCTGAGCCTGAACGTTACCGGCGGCGTGTTCGATCCGGGCGCGTGGTACTCCTTCAAGGGCCATGAGCCGGTTGTTGCCAACACCGACATACTCACCGACCCGAACGATCCCAACAGCCCGATCAAGAGGAATATCGC
>JAKAHE010000073.1 GCA_021815285.1 Nitrospirota bacterium | reverse complement strand
AAGCTTGACGAGGTGAAAGACGCGCTGAACGAAATCGGCATCCAGGGTATTACCGTGAGCGAGGTGAAGGGTTTCGGCAGGCAGAAGGGCCATACCGAACTCTACCGCGGCGCGGAATACGTGGTGGATTTTCTGCCTAAGGTAAAGCTGGAGATAATCGTCGGGGACGCGCTGGTGCCTCAGGTAATAGAGACGATAGAGAAAAGCGCGAAGACCGGCAGGATTGGCGACGGCAAGATTTTTGTGACCGAGGTGCTTGAAGTTGTCCGCATACGCACCGGCGAGCGGGGCGAGGCGGCGATATAAGACCTGCGCTCGTGATTAGCTGCCTGCGTTCGCGTGGAACACGGCCTTTTTCACGGACACGTTATTTAACCAACAAGGAGGAACAGAATGACAGCAAAAGAAGTACTGGAGATGGCGAAGAAGAACAAGGCGGTGATGTTCGACATGAAGTTCATGGATTTTCCCGGCCTGTGGCAGCATTTCTCATGCCCGATCGACGAGCTTACCGAGGGCATTTTCAAGGAAGGCCTCGGTTTCGACGGCTCCTCGATAAGAGGCTGGAAGGCTATCAATACCTCCGACATGCTGGTCGTGCCGGACGCCGACACCGCGGTCATGGACCCGTTCACGCAGTACCCCACTCTTTCCCTCATATGCAATATCGTGGACCCCATTACGAAAGAGAACTACGACCGTGACCCGCGCTGGATAGCCAGGAAGGCCGAGAACTACATGAAGTCCTCGAAGATTGCGGACACGGCGTATTTCGGCCCGGAGGCCGAGTTTTTCATCTTCGACGACGTGATGTTCGACCAGACCGCGAACTCCGGATACTACTTCGTGGATTCGGTCGAGGGCATCTGGAACTCGGGACGCGAGGAAGGGCCGAACCTGGGTTACAAGCCGCGCCACAAGGAGGGTTACTTCCCTGTCCCGCCGACGGACTCCCAGGAAGACATCCGCACCGAGATGGTTATGGAGATGCAGAAGGTCGGCATCTACGTCGAGAAGCAGCACCACGAGGTGGCGACCGGTGGCCAGGCCGAGATCGACATGCGCTTCTCGCCGCTCGTCAGCATGGCAGACCAGCTCATGTATTTCAAATATATCATAAAGAACGTGGCAAAGCGTAACGGCAGGACGGTTACGTTCATGCCGAAGCCCCTCTTCGGAGACAACGGCTCAGGCATGCACACGCACCAGTCGCTCTGGAAGGGCGGCAAGCCCCTCTTCGCCGGGAACGAGTACGCCGGCCTTTCAAAGATGGCTATGTGGTACATCGGCGGAATCTTAAAGCACGCCCCGGCGCTGGCCGCGCTCACGAACCCGACGACGAACTCCTACAAGAGGCTCGTTCCGGGCTTCGAGGCCCCGGTCAATCTTGCATACTCCGGCAGGAACAGGAGCGCGTCCATACGCATCCCGATGTACTCGCCCTCCCCGAAGGCGAAGCGCGTCGAGGTCCGCTTCCCCGACCCGTCCTGCAACCCGTACATGGCCTTTGCCGCAATGCTCATGGCGGGCCTGGACGGCATAGAGAACAAGATAGACCCGGGCGAGCCGCTCGACAAGGATATATACGATCTCGCTCCGGAAGAGCTCGCAAACGTGCCGTCCATGCCCGGTTCGCTTGAGGATGCCCTCGACAACCTTGAGAACGACCACGACTTCCTCATGAAGGGCGATGTATTCACTGCCGACGCCATCGAGACCTGGATCTCGTACAAAAGGAGCAAGGAAGTGGACGCATTAAGGCTCCGTCCTCATCCCTACGAGTTCTTCCTGTATTACGACATATAAACCGGTATTCAGGTGGTTTTGCTGTCATTCTGGGCGAAGCGAAGTTAGAAAGCCCCTCCATTTTCCGGAGGGGCTTTCTGTTTGCCGGTCTGACCGGCTATTTCTTGCAGGTGCATTTACTGGACGGCTTGTTGCACCCGGAACATACGCCGTTTTTAATCTCTTTCCCGCATACCTTGCATGGCGCGCATCCGCATGTCTGACACATATGATCTCTCCTTTTTCATACCGGTTGATATTTTCATCATTACAATAAATATAGTTTCCGGCTGGGGAGCTGTCAAACCGCAATAAGCGCGGCGCTTGCCTGTCCCGCATTATAGAAAATGAAAATCAATGAAAAACAAGCAGTGTGTTCTGGTTTTCGTTTGTAGAAATTTACGGGCGCATTTCAGGGCATTTTTTGCGTTGCATGGGCGTTTTTCAGGGCGCTGCTGAGGGGTTTTGGAGCCCATTTTTTGACGCTTGACAAGGTCATTTAGATACTGTATTCTGCAATTCTGAAAACTTTACTCTGAAGCCCGCGTTCCCTAAAGCCATTCGCACGGCCATGGACGCTGGCCGACAGGGTCATGCCCGAAAGAGCATGGTTTCCCGTACCTTGGAAAGGAGTTTCCGCGCGGCGCCGATACCGGTGTCCCCAAGCCAGGGTATTTCGGTTTTTTTAAAATTTCATAAACACTTACGTGAACTCGTGCCGGTAGGCATGGGACGTGCCAAAGCGGTTTTTGGCCGCCCCGCCGTCGTAAAATTTTCCTTAAAAAGGGGATATTAATGGCTGAAATAAATATCACGATAAACGGTGCAAAGGTCGTTGCCGAAGAGGGCCAGACCATAGTCGAGGCGGCAAAAAAAGCAGGTTGTTACATCCCGACGCTGTGCCATATGGACGGCCTGAAACCCCTTGGGGTATGCAGGATGTGCGTCGTGAAAGTCGATTGCGCCTCCGGGCTTATTCCTGCCTGTAACACGCGGATTTATAAGGGAATGAGGGTCGTAACGGAAGACGACGACATACTCGCGGCGAGGAGGAGCGTCCTGAGGCTTATCCTGTCAAATCATCCTAACAACTGCATGGTCTGCGAGAAAAACGGCAGATGCGAACTTGAAACCCTTGCCCACAAATACCTCCCGGCGGGCGAAATAACGTCCGACTGGGGCCGGGCAAAGAGCAATTACCCCATCGAGGACAACAACCCGCTTATCGAGTGGGACAGAAACAAGTGCATCATGTGCAGCCGATGCGTCCGCACCTGCAACGAGATAGTCGTCCGGGGCGCCATAGGCTGCGACACCGTAAAGGGTTTTACGGCGATAGCCGACGTCCCGAAGGACAAGGACAGCGCGCTCGCAGACTGCGAGCTTTGCGGCCAGTGCATAACCGCCTGCCCGACGGGCGCCCTCATGGGAAAGCGCGAGAAGCACTGCGGCAGGAGCTGGGACCTCAAAAAAGTCCGCACGACGTGCCCGTACTGCGGCACCGGTTGCAGCATAGACCTTTATGTAAACCCCAAAACAAAAAGAGTCGTGAAGGCAGAAGGTTCCAAGGAGGGGCCTGTAAACTGGGGCAGAACGTGTGTCAAGGGGCGTTTCGGATATGAATTTGTCCATAGCATGGAGCGCATAACCACGCCGCTTATAAAGAAAGACGGCGAGTTTTTCCCTGCCACGTGGGACGAGGCGTACGACCTTATTGCCAGTAACTTCAAGGAGATAAAGGAGAAATACGGTTCGGACAGCCTGGGCGTATTCGCCTGCTCCCGCTCCGTGAACGAGGATAACTACCTGCTTACGAAGCTCGCTCGCGCGGTGTTCGGCACGAATAACGTGGACAACTGCGCACGGGTATGCCATTCCCCTTCAGTCGCCGGGCTTTCGGCGGTGTTCGGAACGGGCGCGGCCACCAATTCCTTCGACCAGGTCTATGGCGGGGACGTGCTCTTCGTAACCGGCTCGAACACCACCGAGGCGCATCCGATTATAGGCATGAACATAAAGCGGGCGGTGAAAAACGGCGCAAAACTCATAGTCGCCGACCCGCGCAGGATAGAGCTTGTCAAACATGCGGACTGTTTTCTCCCGCTGCGCCCCGGCACGAACGTCGCGCTTTTCTCCGGGCTTATGCACATTATCGTGAAAGAGGGTCTGCACGACAAAGAGTTTATCGAGAAACGGACGAAGGGTTTCGAGGCTTTTGCGAAGAACCTTGAGAAGTTTACGCCGGAGTATACCGCGAGGATAACCGGGGTTTCGCCATCGGTGATTAAGGAAGCCGCCCGGATGATGGGCGAGGCTAAGAACCTGATGATATATTACAGCCTCGGCATCACGGAACACGCCTGGGGCACGCAGGGCGTCATGAGCCTGGGGCACCTGGCGCTTCTCACGGGCAGCGTCGGGCGTCCCTCGACAGGCGTAAACGTCCTTCGCGGGCAGAATAACGTCCAGGGCGCATGCGACATGGGCGCCCTGCCGGACATATTCATCGGATACCAGAAGGTGGCCGACCCGGTTGCCCGGGCAAAGTTCGAGAAGGCGTGGGGAGCGAAAATGCCGGAGAATCCGGGGCTTCGCTCCACGGAAATGCTTTCCATGATGGTTGACAAGAAAATACGCGGGTTCTACATACTCGGCGAAGACCCGGCGCATACAGACCCGGACATATCGCACATCCGCAAAAACCTCAGCGCGCTCGATTTCCTCGTCGTTCAGGAGATGTTCATGACCGAGACGGCCAGGTTTGCGCATGTCGTTCTTCCGGCGTCGTCGTTTGCAGAGCAGAACGGAACTTACGCAAACGGCGAGCGGCGCATACAGCTTGTGAACCAGGCTATCCCGCCCCTTTCGGGCAAAGAGAACTGGCAGGTTATATGCGAGGTCATGGAGCGTATGGGCTATGACGGCCCGAAATATTCCCATGCGTCCGAGATATTCGACGAGATGACGAAAGTAGCCGACCACTTCATCGGCGGCTGCACATGGGAGGGACTTAGGGAAAAGGGGATACAGTGGCCCTGCCCGCCAGGCTCCAAGGGCACGGAGACCATGTATACGGAGAAATTTTCGCACCCAGACGGTCTTGGTGTATTCACGCCGATAGACTTCAGGGAACCCTCGGAGTGGCCGGATTCCGAATATGAATTTATCTTAAGCACCGGGCGCAGGCGGGAGCACTACAACAACGGCTCCATGACCAGGCGCACCGGGATATACAAGGTGTGGGACCACGAGACCGTCGAGATGAACCCGTACGACGCGTCGCGTCTGAATATCATCGACGGCGAGACCGTCAAGGTCGTCTCCAGGCGCGGAGAGGTGGAGGTAAAAGCGGCGGTAACGGACAAGTCCCCGATTGGCACGGTCTGGATGTCGTTCCATTACCAGGATGCTCTTACGAACCTTGTAACCAACAGCACATACGATTCTGTGGTAAAGTGCCCTGAGTACAAGGTCTGCGCCGTCCGCGTGGAGAAGCTTGGCTGAGGTTTTTCGCACGGATTTTTCAAGGAGTTGCCGATTATGACCGTTTTTTCTACATGGGGTACCGACGGACTGTCCGGCGCCGGCGCGCCACACACTTTCCCTAAGGAACTGCCTATCAGGGCGCTGATGGGCTGGAGCGGGCTTATTATCTCCGACGATTCCGTCGATATTGTGGACATGACGCGTGAATATGTGTCCCGCGCGAAGGCGGAGTCCTGCGGCCAGTGCTTCCCGTGCCGCATGGGCATGGAGGAGATGGCGGAGATAATGGAGCGGATCTGCGACGGGTGCGGCGTCATGGAAGACATAGACAGGCTGGAGGCGGTGGCGGGCTATGTCCACGAATCAGCGCGCTGCGACATAGGCCTGACCTCTCCGCATCCGATACTCGACGCGATTTACAGTTTCCGCGAAAGGTTTATAGAGGCAATCCGCGAGGCGAAGCCGGTGCCGCGCGGAGAATATGTCTGCCAGGTGACGGCGCCATGTATCAGCGCGTGCCCAACCCGCGTAAATATCCCCGGATATGTCGAAAAAATCAGGATGCGGCACTGGGACGAGGCCATAAGGATTGTGCGCAATACCTGCTGTATGCCCGGCACGATAGGCCGGGTATGCGTAAAGGACTGCGAGCTGAAGTGCAGACGCGGGGCAATCGACGAACCGATCGCCATAAGGCACTTGAAGAGAGTCGCCGCCGACATCGAGCTTGCCTCCGGAAAAGCGTCGCTCCCCGAAAGGCCGTTAAGGGATGAAAAAGTGGCAATTGTCGGCGCTGGTCCTGCGGGGCTTTCCTGCGCATATTATCTCGGCCTCCAGGGATACCGTTCCACTATCTTCGAGGCCCTGCCGGAGCCTGGCGGAATGGCCGCAGTAGGCATACCGGACTACCGCCTCCCGCGCGATATTCTCAGGGGAGAGGCCGCGAGGGTCGAGGCCGTGGGCGCGGAAATTCGCTATAGCGTGAAGGTGGGCGAGGACATAACAATCCCGCAGATGCTCGATCAGGGTTACAAGGCTGTTTTCATAGCGGCGGGCGCGCCGAATTCATCCGCGATGGGGTGCGAGGGAGAGGACGCCGGCTACAGGGGATATATGCCGGGAGTGGACTTCCTGCGCCGGGTAGCTTTCGGCGAGAAACCGCTCTCGGGAAGGAAGATTCTTGTCATCGGCGGCGGCAACGTGGCTATGGACTGTGTCCGTTCCGCGCGCAGGCTCGGCTTCACGGACGTAAACCTGCTCTACAGGCGCACGGAAAAGGAGATGCCCGCAGACCCATTCGAAATAGCCGATTCCAAGGACGAAGGGGTAAAATTCCACACGCTCGTCGCGCCCGTCAGGATACACGCGAGCGGCGGTCGGATAACGGCTCTCGAATGCGTCAGGATGACACTGGGCAAGCCGGACGCATCTGGAAGAAGAAAGCCGATTCCGGAAGAAAAGTCCAATTTCATTATAGACTGCGACGCCATCGTGCCCGCCATCGGCCAGTCCTGCGAGGTGGACAGGTTCGTTCCTGAGGGTGTCGGTGTCAACAAAAACCGCACGCTGGCGGTAGACCCCATAACCATGCGCTCCAGTGCGCCGTATATCTTCGGCGGCGGCGATTGCGTAACCGGCCCGAGCACCCTTGTTGCGGCGCTTGCGGCGGGAAGGCGCGCGGCGCGTTCCATAATGGATTATCTTGAAAAAGGCGAGAGCGCGCCACGTGGAGAGGACTGGCTCGACAAGGCGGTTTTAGCCTTAAGCAGGCCGGGCCATTCGGACGATGCGCCGTTTGCAGTTCTTACGCACAGGCATCACCCGCCCATGACTGACCCGGAGACGCGCATCCACAGTTTTGAAGAAGTGGAAGGCTGCCTCTCGCCGGCAGAGGCGAGGCAGGAGGCCGGCAGATGCCTTCGCTGCTACCGCATAGCCATTGCGGCTCTTAGATAGACGGAGGATAGATGCACTCTACAATGCTCCTTGACGGCCGGTGGGTTTCGTTCTCGCCCGGCCAGACGATACTCGAAGCCGCCCAGGCCGCGGGCATTTACATCCCCACGCTGTGTTATTACAACGAAAGCGGACACCGCGACGTCTGCCGCATATGCGTCGTCGAGGTGGAAGGTTCGGAGAGGCTTCTGCCCGCATGCAGCACGCAGGTGCGCGAAGGCATGGAGGTCTGGACGAATACGGAGCGAGTGGCAATATCCCGCCGCCGCACCATAGACATGCTCCTTGCGTCGGGAAGGCACGCCTGCCTCGCGTGCGATGCAAATGGAGAATGCGGGCTCCAGGACCTCGCGTATAACCAGGAAGCGGCGCCTTCTGAATCATTACCGCCGAAGGACAGGTTCCCGGAGGCGTATGACGATCCGTTCATCATCCGCGATTACAGCAAATGCATACTCTGCGGCAGATGCATATCCGCCTGCTCGGACGTGCAGGTGAACGACGCAATAAGAAACCCGTTTGGCCGCCGTGAAGAGCATCAGGATTCCCCCGGCTGGTTTCCAATGCCCGATCCGGCGAAGTGTGTCGAGTGCGGACAGTGCGTGGAGGCCTGCCCTGTCGGAGCGCTCAGGGAAAAGGCCGCCCGCGGGGCCGCCCGCATCTGGGAAACAGACAAAGTCCGCACCACGTGTTCGCAATGCGGCGTCGGATGCCAGCAGACGGTTCACGTGAAGGATGGGAAAATAGCAAAGATGACAGCCTTCGAGAACTCGTCTCCGGACATGGGCAGACTCTGCGTCAAGGGCCGTTTCATGTACGATTTCGTATACAGCAAAGACCGCCTTCTATTGCCGCAGATACGCAAGAACGGCAAGCTCCGCAAGGCCTCATGGGACGATGCGCTCGACTTCGCGGCGTCGCGTCTTAAGAAGATCGTCCGCCGCCACGGCCCGGATGCCGTTTCTGGCCTGTGCTCATCGCGTGGGACAAACGAAGACGCCTACAACATGCAGAAGCTCTTCAGGGCTGCAATAGGCGCAAATAATATCGACCGCATCGGCGAAGGCAACTCGCTTGCCGCATCATTGGGATCAGGCGCGGCGACAAATTCGTTCGCCGAGATTTCCTCCGCCAGGGCAATCTTCTGCATCGGCGCGGATATGGCCCAGGAAAATCCCGTGGCGGCGACATTTGTTAAAAACGCCGTACGGAGCGGGGCCGAGCTTATCATTGCGGGCTATGGAACAGGCCCGCTTGCCGGACATGCCGCAGCAGGAACCGTGATTGGCAAAGGCTCAGAAGCCGCGTTCATAAACGGCATTGCGGCAGTATTAATATCGGAAGGGCTTTACGACAGGGATTTTGTGCGGGATAACTGCGAAGGGATCGAGGAGTTCAAGGCGTTTATTTCGACTTGCACTCCGGAACGCGCGGCTGAGTTATCCGGCGCGGATGCCGAAACAATCCGTAATATTGCCCGCCGCCTTGCCCGGACCAGGCCCGCCGTAATATGCTATGTTCCGGCCCGGGGCTCCGGCTCAGGCGCCGCAGCGTCCCTCGCAAACCTCCAGATGTTGCTCGGCGGTTTCGGAGAAGGCGGCGGTATCAATATACTCGACGCCCGCGCCAATGCCAGAGGAGCATGCGACATGGGGGCCATGCCGGACATGCTGCCGGGGTACCAGAGCATTCAGGATGTCGCAATACTCGAGAAATTCAACAGGGCCTGGCAGGTATCGGGACTGTCGCCGAAACCGGGCATGGCGTTCCCGGCTGTTGCGGGCGCGCTGACAGGCGGCGGTATAAAGGCATTTTACTGTTTCGGCGAAGACCCGGCGGGAGATTTGCCGGCATTTAAAGAGGCCCTCGCTACCGCCGAACTTGTCATATGTCAGGATACTCACTCCACCGAAACCAGCCGCATGGCCAACGTGATACTGCCCTCCGCCGCATGGTGCGAGGCCGACGGCACCTTCACGAACAGCGAGCGCCGGGTAAGCCGTGTGCGCAAGGTAAAGGAACCCGCGGGGCAGGCCAGGCCGGGGGGGTGGATATTCCGCGAGATAGCCGGGCGCATGGGGCAGAACTGGGTATCGGAGAGCGCTCGGGATATATGGGATAACGAAATCTCGAAACTCGCTCCGCTTTTCGCCGGAATCACCTACAGCCGCATCGAAGGGGACGGCATACAGTGGCCATGCCCGGACGAGGGGCATCCCGGGACGAAGGCGCTTCACGAGGGGGGCCGCTTTACGCGCGGGAAGGGGCTTTTCATACCGTGCGAATAGGAAGATTCCACTTTGCGGAGTTCTGTGA
>JAKAHE010000072.1 GCA_021815285.1 Nitrospirota bacterium | reverse complement strand
TAAGGTTTGAGGCTTAAATTAAAGTTACTTATCGCCCTGCTCGTCGTCTTCATAGCCGCCTGCGCCGGCCCCGAAGCTTTAACCCGGCCCGTTTCCGGAAAATCTCCGGCGCCGTCGCTCGTCAGGATAGGGCCTGACGATTATCCCGGTTTTATTGACGACTCCGAGCCTTTTTCGCTTGCCAGCGCCGCCGCTAATTCCGTGGATTACTTCTCCAGGCTGCCGGAAAAGACAATAATATTCGGCCAGGACAGATATTCCACGCCCGGCATGGCGAAGGCCCTGTCTTTGTTCCGGGAGTTCCTTCTCTCCGGTCCGTCGGCAAGGCTTGTGAAAAAATACGTTACGGAGAAGTTCAACGTATATGAATCGACCGGCTACGATGGCCGTGGCAGTGTCCTCTTTACCGGCTATTACTGCCCGCAAATAAAGGCGAGCCTTACCCCTGACAGGGAGTTCAGGTACCCGTTGTATAAAAAGCCGGACGACCTTGTCATGGTGGACCTTGGGGATTTCGACAAATATCTTAACGGGACGATTATTGGCAGGGTTAAGGACGGCACGCTCGTGCCATATTATTCGAGGCGCGAAATCCGCGAGGGGGCGCTTGGCGGCAAGGGACTCGAAATAGCATGGTGCAAGGACCCACTGGACATATTTTTCCTCCAGGTGCAGGGATCCGGGGTGCTTAAATTCCCGGACGGCACGAAGAAGCATATTAACTACGCAGGGGAAAACGGCAGGGAATACAGGAGCATAGGCGCCATTTTAATGAAAAAGTGCATCGAGGAAGGCGGACATATGTCCCTTGAATGGCTAAAGAACTACCTGCATTCGCACCCCGGAAAGATGAATTCCATACTGGACAAAAACAAAAGCTACGTCTTCTTTACGCTTTCCGACGACGGCCCGTTCGGCTGCCTGAACGAGCCGGTAACCGGCGGCAGGAGCATAGCCGTGGATAACGATATATTCCCTCCCGGAGCGTTGGCGTTTGTGGATACCAGGGAGCCTGATTTCAAAACTTACGATAAGCTTTCAAACTGGTCGCCATTTAAGAGGTTTGTAATGGCGCAGGACGAGGGCGGAGCCATAAAGGGGCCTGGGAGGGTGGATATTTATTTCGGATACGGGCGCAAGGCCGCGGAGGAGGCGGGTTTTATGAAGCGCGACGGCAGACTTTATTTCCTTGCCCCGAAGGACGCCGTCATTTCCCATCGATAGTGAATGTTCTTCAAATCCTTTGACAAATAAAGGAAAATAACTATAATACCTCTAAGGGGAGTTCCATTTCCGCCTTGTATATTGGGGGGTAGAAAATTGGCGACCGTGGTAGCGGTAAGCGTTAGCGCGAAAAAGGGAATGCGCAAAAAGAACGTGGAGAGCGCGGAGTTTCTTGCGGATTTTGGAATCGAGGGCGACGCCCATGCGAGCTCCGAATGGCACAGGCAGGTAAGCCTCCTTGCTATCGAGAGCATCGAGAAAATGAGGAAAGCCGGCCTGGACGTAAATCCCGGAGACTTCGCCGAGAATATAACTACCGAGGGCATAGATTTGCTGAAACTCCCCATCGGGACGAAAATAAGGATAGGCCCCGCGCTGGGTGAGGTGAGCCAGATAGGGAAGGAGTGCCATTCCCGGTGCGCAATATACTACCAGGCCGGGGACTGTGTTATGCCGAAAGAGGGCATTTTCATAAAAGTCCTTCAGGGCGGGGTTGTAAAGCCGGGCGATGAAGTGCGGGTAATTTAAATGATAAAGGCGGCTGTTCTTACGATTTCAGACAAAGGTTCGCGGGGCGAAAGAGAGGATTTGTCCGGCCCGGCGGTCATGGAAATGCTTAAAAATGCCGGGGCGGAGATTATCAATTATGAGATAATCCCGGACGATACTGAAGTCATAAGCGCTCGGATTATAAGGCTTTCCGACGATGATGGAGCGGATTTGGTCGTTACGACCGGGGGCACGGGCGTCTCGCCCAGGGACGTTACGCCGGAGGCAACGAAGGCGGTAATAGATCGGGAGCTTCCGGGGATGGCGGAGGCTATGCGCTCGGAATCGTTGAATAAAACGCCGCACGCGATGATAAGCCGCGCGGTTTGCGGGATACGCAAAAAGACGCTGATAATAAACCTGCCGGGGAGCATGAAAGGGGCGAGAGAGAACCTCGCGGTCGTTCTGCCCGCGATACCGCACGCAATCGAAAAAATCTGCGGAAGCGACGCAGAGTGCGCAAGGCCCTGATTAAAGCGCTATTGCACTTTGCCGCCTCGCAATTTCCTTGCAAATCCACCCTGATTATTGTATAAATTCCGTTATTTTAAAGGAAAAGGACGGCCATTCCCTGATGCCAAAAATCGAGGACGTAAGGAAAAAAATCGACGAGCTGGACGACAGGCTCCTGGCGCTCCTGAACAGGCGCGCGAAGCTGGTCATAGAGATTGGCAGTATCAAGAAAAAAGAGAATGCCCAGTTCCATGTCCCTGACAGGGAGAAGAGAATAATAGAACGCCTTACAAAAAACAACGAAGGTCCATTCCCTAACGAATCCCTTCAGGCGGTATTAAAGGAGATTTTCTCCGCCTCGCTCTCGCTTGAGGCGCCCGTAAAAATAGCATATCTTGGCCCCAAGGCCACGTTTTCTCACCTTGCATGCCTCCAGCAGTTCGGATATTCCGCGCAATACGTCCCGGTGAACAGCATAAGCGAGGTCTTCGCGGAAGTAGAACGCGGCCTGGCGGAATACGGTGTCGTGCCGATAGAGAATTCAACCGAAGGCGTAGTCAGCCATACGCTCGACATGTTCATGGACTCGGAGCTTAATATATCCGGCGAGATAATGCTTGAAGTCTCTCATTATCTTATGAATCAGACGGGAAATATTTCGGACGTTATGAAGATATATTCGCACCCGCAGCCGCTCGCGCAGTGTAAGAACTGGCTTGAGAAAAACCTCCGGGGAGTGGCCCTTGTCGAGACTTCATCCACGACAAGGGCTGCGGAAATGGCTGCCGAAGATCCGTCCATTGCCGCCATTGGCAGCAGGCTTGCGGCTGAAATATACGGGCTCAGGATTTTGCGCGAGCGCATCGAGGACAACGTAAACAACTTTACGCGCTTCCTGATAATATCGAAAAAATCTCCGGCGCGAACCGGTAATGACAAGACGTCGATCATGTTCTCCGTTAAGGACCGTCCCGGCGCGCTCTACGACATGCTGAAACCCTTTGCCGAGAGGGGTATAAGCCTGACGAAGATCGAATCCAGGCCGTCGCGCAAGAAGGTGTGGGAATACCATTTTTTTGTGGACATCGAAGGCCATATCACCGAAAGAAAGGTAAAAGAAGCGGTATCGGAGCTTGGCAAAAACTGCCTGTTCCTGAAAGTGCTGGGGGCGTATCCCTCGGCGCAGATGAACAAGGCGACGGGAAAATAAAAATGGAAAGACTTACTTCGCCAGATATAGAGTCCCTGACGCCCTACGCGCCGGGAAAGCCGATAGAGGAGCTTGAGCGCGAACTGGGTATAAGCGGCTCCATAAAACTCGCCAGCAACGAAAATCCCATCGGCCCGTCGCCCAAGGGGATCGCGGCTATAGCCGGTTGTATAAATAATCTGCACCGCTACCCCGACGGCGCCGCGCATTACCTCAAGGATGCGATAAGCGGGAAGTTCGGGAGTCCGACGTCAGAGATAATCCTCGGTAACGGCTCTAACGAGCTATTGGACATTATCGTTCGCACGTTCCTGCTGGAGGGCGAGGAGGCGATATTCGCCGAGCCGTCGTTCGTCGTATACAAAATGTCCACGCAGGCGGCGGGAAGGAAGGGAATAGCCGTGCCCCTGAAGGACGGGCGGCACGACATCACGGCAATGGTGGATGCGATAAACGACAGGACGAAAATAATCTTCATCGCCAATCCCAACAACCCGACTGGCACGATAAACACCAGGGCAGAGATGGACTCATTCATGGCGCGCGTGCCTAAGGACGCGATTGTCGTCGTGGACGAGGCGTATTACGAATACGTAACGGATTCTGAATATCCGGACACGTTCAAATACTTGAGGGATGACAGGAATATCATAATCCTGCGGACATTCTCGAAGATTTACGGCCTGGCGGGGCTTCGCATAGGCTACGGTTTCGCCCCGGCGCGTCTCGTGGATTTGATGAACCGTGTGCGCGCTCCGTTCAATACGAATTCGCTTGCACAGGCCGCAGCGAAGGCCGCGCTCTTTGACGACGAGCACGTCAGGAAGTCCGTGCGCGTGAACGAGGATGGCAAGAAATACCTGTATGCGGAGCTGACGAAAATGGGTATGGACTACCTCCCGACGCAGGCCAATTTCATCTGGATAGATTTACATAGTGATGCGCGGAAACTCTACGATGCGCTTCTCAGGAAAGGCGTCATCGTCCGCCCGATGGGGCCGACGCAGATACGGGTAACGATAGGGCTGATGACTGAGAACGAGAGGTTTGTAAAGGCGCTTAAAGAGGTTTGTAAATGATAGTCGTTTTAAAGCCCACCGCAACCCCGAAGCAGATTGAGAACATAAAGAAGAAGCTCGTCGAGCACGGCGTCTCGGTGCATATGTCCAAGGGCAAAGAGAGGACTATCATTGGCGCGATAGGCGAGGAGTCGGTAATCTCCGAGCTTCCGCTTGCGGCGATGCCGGGCGTCGAGAAGGTTATGCCGATACTTAAGCCCTACAAGCTCGTCTCGCGCGAGTTCCGGAAAGAGAATACGGTCGTCAAGGTCGGCAAGGAAAAAATCGGCGGCAAAAAACTCGCAATTATCGCCGGGCCGTGCGCCGTGGAAGGGCGAAGAAGGCTCCTCACGGTCGCGGAAGAGGTGAAAAAGGCGGGGGCCGGTTTCATCCGGGGCGGCGCGTTCAAGCCTCGGACTTCTCCGTATAGCTTCCAGGGCCTGGGCGAGGAAGGTCTGAAATACCTTGCCGAGGCGCGGGAGAAGACCAGCCTGCCAGTCGTGACGGAGCTTATGGACCCGCGCGACACGGAGATGGTCGTGAAATACGCCGACGTTATACAGATTGGCGCGCGCAACATGCAGAATTTCCGGTTATTGAAGGAGGTCGGCCTCACGAATACTCCGGTGCTCCTGAAGCGCGGCCTTTCGGCGACTATAAAGGAATTCCTGATGTCCGCAGAATATATAATGTCCCAGGGCAACCACCAGGTAATCTTCTGCGAAAGGGGTATAAGGACGTTTGAGACCTATACCCGCAATACGCTCGACCTCTCCGCCGTTCCCGTCCTTAAAAAGGAGAGCCACCTGCCGGTAATAGTGGACCCGTCTCATGGCGTCGGTATACGCGAGTTTGTCCCGCAGATGGCGATGGCCGCGATAGCCGCCGGCGCGGACGGGCTTATAATAGAAGTGCATTCCCGCCCGGAAGAGGCATTAAGCGACGGAGAGCAATCGCTTGAGCCGAAAACCTTCGCCCGGCTTATGAAGGATATGAAGGGCATCGCAAGGCTCATGGGGAGAAGCTCTTGAGCGCCGAGCCCAGGTTCAACCAGGCGACGATTATCGGCGTCGGGCTTATCGGCGGCTCCATTGCCGGAGTTGTCAGGTCTCGCGGGATTGCTCGAGCCGTGGTGGGCGTCGGCAGGAGCAAGGAAAACCTCGATACCGCCGTCCGCATGGGTCTTATAGACCGCTATTTCCAGGACGCAAAAAAAGGCGTCTGTGGCTCCGACCTTGTTATACTGTGTTGTCCCGTAGGCTCGTTCGAGCACGTGGCCAGAGAAATAAAGCCATACCTGGAAGACCGGGCGATTGTAACGGATGCCGGAAGTGTAAAGGGGGGACTTGTAACGCGGCTGGAGGAGATATTCTACCTCAAGGCCAGGTACGTCCCGGCGCATCCCATCGCGGGGAGTGAACGTTCCGGGGCCGAGGCCGCGAATCTCAAATTATTCCAGGGCGCGCGCTGCATCCTTACCCCGACAAGGAACACGGACATGGAGGCGCTCGAGGCGGTATCCGACCTCTGGGAGGCCGCAGGCGCGAGGGTTGAGCGGATGGACCCGTTCGACCACGACCGCGTCTTCGGGATAGTGAGCCACCTGCCGCACGTCGCGGCGTACGCTATGGTTTCTGCTCTTGCTCAGATGGACGGCGGCGAGGACGCCATATCCTACGCTGCCGGCGGGTTCAAAGACTTCACGCGCATCGCCGGGAGCCATCCCGGTATGTGGCGGGACATCTGCCTCATTAATTCCGGTAATATTTCCGATGCCCTTGGGACGTACATCAAGTCTCTGGAAAAGCTCCGAGGCCTCATAGAGTCCGGAGATGGAGAGGCATTGCTTTCCGAGTTCGAAAAGGCAAGGGTTGTAAGGCAGAGAATAAAATAAAATGGAAGAAATAAAAATAAAACGTTCCGGCCCTCTTCGCGGTTCCGTGCATGTGCCTGGAGATAAATCCATCTCGCACAGGGCCGTAATGCTTGGCGCCGTAGCTGAAGGGACATCCCGCATATCCGGTTTCCTGACCGGGGAGGACAGCGTGAATACCGCGAGGGCGCTTGCCGCGATGGGAGTTGAAATCGAAGGCATGGGCGGGACGGAGCTTGTCGTTCACGGTGTCGGTTTGCGCGGTCTCAAGACGCCTGGAGGCGCCCTTGACCTCGGCAACTCCGGGACGAGCATGAGATTAATGTCCGGGCTTCTCTGTGCGCAGAAATTTCCTGTTACGCTGACGGGCGACCAATACTTGTGCAAACGCCCCATGACGAGGATAGTCAAGCCTCTCTCCATGATGGGCGCGATAATCTCCGGACGGGGAGAGAAAAACTATCCGCCGCTTGAAATAAAAGCCTGCGGGAAGCTCAAAGGCATAAATTATTCCTCTCCTATTGCAAGCGCGCAGGTGAAGTCCGCAATACTTCTCGCCGGGCTTTACGCGGAAGGGACTACGACCGTGACGGAGCCGATGAAGTCGCGCGACCACACCGAGCGGATGCTTAGGTATATGGGAGTGGAACTGAAAGAGCAACTGAAGGCGGATGGGCATTCGGTCTCGATTTCGGGCGGACAGCGGCTCTCGGCGCGCGATTTCGCGGTTCCGGGGGATTTATCCTCTGCGGCATTTCTGATGGTCGCGGCGGCAATCGTGCCGGGGTCGAAGGTTACAATTAAAGACGTCGGTATAAACCCCACCCGGACGGGAATAATCGACATACTGCGGATGATGGGCGCACGTATTACTGTTGACAATGTCCGCGAGGACGGGCCGGAGCCGATTGCGGATATTACGATAGAGCGCTCTGAGCTTCATGCCGTGGAAATTGGCGGAGATCTATTTCTCCGCGCAATTGACGAATTTCCTATCATCTGCATTGCGGCAGCCGCAGCTCATGGGACGACCGTCATAAAGGACGCCGCAGAGCTCCGTGTAAAGGAATCGGACAGGATTGCCGCGATGGCGGGCGAGCTTGCGAAAATCGGCGTGAAGGTGGTTGAGACCACTGACGGCATGATAATCCACGGAGGTTCGCCCGTTCACGCGGCTGAGGTGAACAGCCACGGAGACCACAGGGTTGCGATGTCCCTGGCCGTCGCAGGGCTTATCGCCGATGGCGGCGAAATGGTGATAAACGATACCGAGTGCATAAATACCTCGTTTCCGGGGTTTGTCGAGTTGCTGGAATCGCTGAAATGAAAAAAGTCATCGTCGCCATAGACGGCCCTTCGGGGGCTGGGAAGAGCACGGTAGGAAAGCTGCTCGCCGGGGAGCTTGGCTACCTCTATATCGACACGGGCGCGATGTACCGTGCGATTGGCCTGAAGGCCGTCCGGGAGGGCATCGAGCTTAGAGAAAGCGACGCGCTGCGTGGGCTTTGCGCGAGGACCGAGGTGAGGCTCGTGCAGGATAGCGGCGGTCTTAAGGTATACCTGGACGACGAGGACGTGAGTGAGGCCATTCGGACTCCTGAAATGGGCATGACGGCCTCCGCAGTATCGGCCCAGCCCTGCGTCAGGGAGAGGCTTCTTCAGTTGCAGAGAAATCTGGGCGAAGGCGGCGGGGTCGTGTTGGAAGGGCGCGACATCGGCACGGTGGTTTTCCCGGATGCCGGGGTAAAATTTTACCTTGATGCGAATGTCGAAGAGCGGGCGAGGCGGCGCTGGAAGGAGTTCAATGACAAGGGCATTGAGACGGACTTGCAAAAGACCATCGAAGACGTTGCGAAACGGGATTACGACGACAGCCACAGGGATATTGCGCCGCTTAAGAAAGCCCCTGATGCAGTTGTTGTGGACAGCTCCGGGTTGAGCATAAACGAAGTCGTGGCCCTGATGAAGAACAAGGTGCTGGAAGTTGCGGGGAATTAAGACTCATATACTATACGATACGGCGCATGCCATCTTCTTTGTCCTGTTTAAAACCCTCTTCGGATACAGGATATCTGGACGCGAGAACGTTCCGAAAACCGGCCCTGTAATTCTCGCCAGCAACCACGCGAGTTTTCTCGACCCGCCGCTCGTCGGCTCGGCCCTCTGGCGCAGGGTAAACTTCGTCGCGCGAGATACGCTCTTCGACAGGCCCTGGAAGAAATTCATACTGGACAGGTGGAAGGCGTTCCCGATAAACAGGGACAGGCTGGACAAGGCGACACTGGCCGACATAATGAACCGGCTTAAAAAAGGGGAGCCAGTCTGCCTTTTCCCGGAGGGGACAAGGAGCCCGGACGAAAATCTCCTGCCAGGCAAGGCCGGGATTGGGATGATAGTATCCATTGCGAAAGTTCCGGTGGTGCCGGTTTATATAAAAGGTAGTTACGGGACACTTGGAAAGGCGCATAAGGGCCTGCGGCCTGCGAGGATTTCCGTGACCTTCGGGAAACCGATGGATTTTCCCGCATTGGACGGCAAACGGGGGCACGAGCGATACCAGTTGATTGCCGATGCGATAATGGAGGAAATAAAAAAGCTCAAAGAGGATAATCCCGCATAAATATACTGGAAAACCCAAATGAAATATGTTAAGATTTAAATCTTGCAGGATTTCAGGCCCGCGTGCCTGAAAAATAAAATACCGGAGGTAATTGGTTCTGATGGCAAAAGAGGAAAAGAAACTGGCAATGGATTATTCCGCCGAAGAGGATGAAGGCTTCGAGGAGGGGGGGGCGGAAGGCCAGGATAAAGATGAAATGTCCCGCCTCTATGACGAATCGTTCAAGAGCGTGGAGGAGGGGACTGTTGTCAGGGGCCGGGTCATTCAGGTCCGGCAGGACGGCGTTGTGGTTGATGTGGGATACAAATCCGAGGGCATCATACCCATCGAAGAGATACACGCCGACGAACTTAAGAGGATAAAGGTCGGCGACGACATCGAAGTATATCTCGAAGAGCGCGAGGACTCCGAAGGCAACATCGTCCTTTCAAAAGAGAAGGCCGACAAGATAAAGATATGGGAGCAGATAGAAGAAGCCTGCAACAAGGACATGACCGTGACCGGCAAGGTCGTCGCCCGCATAAAGGGCGGCATGACAGTGGACATAAACGGCGTAAAGGGCTTCCTGCCGGGTTCGC
>JAKAHE010000071.1 GCA_021815285.1 Nitrospirota bacterium | reverse complement strand
GCGACGCAGATGCTGCGCGAGGCGAAGAAGGTTGCCCCGGTATTGTTCAAGGGCGCAGGCCCCGGCTGCCTCAAGGGGAAATGCCCGGAAGGCAAGATGACCTGCGGTAAGGCCGAAGAAATAAGGAAGAAATTCAGGGAAATATAATGTCAGCGTTTACTATAGCCGTCGCCGGGAAGGGCGGCACGGGAAAAACGACGCTTACCGGGCTGGTTATCCGGTATCTGATAGAGAGGCGGAAAGGCCCGGTGCTCGCGGTTGACGCGGACGCCAACTCGAACTTGAACGAGGTGTTGGGCGTCCACTGCGAAGGCACGGTGGGCGGTCTGCGCGAAGAGGCGCTTGGCACCGCCGGGAGCCGTCCGCACGGCATGTCCCTGGACGAATATCTCGACATGCGCATAGCGCAGGTTATTACGGAGGCGAAAGGCTTCGACCTGCTTGTGATGGGCCGCCCGGAAGGGCCGGGCTGCTACTGCGCGGCGAATAACGTAATCAGGAAATATACGGATCATCTCCTGGACAGCTATCCCTATATTGTCACGGACAACGAGGCGGGACTTGAGCATCTCTCGCGCAGGACGACGCAGGATACCGACCTGCTGTTAATAATCTCCGAGCCTTCCGTGCGGGGGATACTTACCGCCGGGCGGGTAAACGGGATAGTTGACGAACTGGGGCTTAAAGTCGGGAAACGGGTTTTTATCGTAAACCGCGTAAATGGCCCTGGCCTCCCCGAAGAACTTAAGGAGACCGTGGAAAAGCAGGGGCTTCTCCTTGCCGGGACCGTCCCGGCTGACGAGTTGATAACGCAGTACGATATGCAGGGGACGCCGCTCGTGAAGCTTCCAGAGGAGTCGAGGGCCGTAAGCGCGCTGTATAAGATTCTCGACGGGCTGGAAATACCATAAAGGCGGCAGGAGACGAACCTGACCTGTTGGGTTGGCAGTCGTTACAATATGCCTAAATCAGTTTCAATAATAGGCGCGGGCGTGGTAGGGCAGGCGGTCGGCAGAATCCTGCGGGAGCGGGGATACGAAATCAGGGGCGTAGTATCGAGAAGCATTTCAAAGGCTGAAAAAGCCGCGGCGTTCATAGGGGCGGGCGAGCCGGGAACCGACCCGGCGAAAGGCGCGTCCGGCGCGGACTGGGTCTTCATAACGACGCCGGACAAGGCGATACGGGATACCTGCAAGAGGATAGCGGAAGGCGGCGGATTTACAAAAGGTTCTTTGGCAATCCACATGAGCGGCGCGCTCGGCTCGAAAGTCCTTGATCCCGCGAGGAAGGCGGGCGCCCTGGCGCTATCTATACATCCGATGCAGAGCCTGGCGTCGTCCGAGCAGGCGGTAAGGAACCTGCCCGGGTCGTATTTCAGCATAGAGGGCGACGCAGAGGCTATTCCCGACGGCAAGGAAATAGTCGAGGCGCTGGGCGGCCTGCTGGTGATGATACCGGGCGAGAAGAAGGCCCTTTATCATGCAGGTGCAGCCGTAGCATCCAATTACCTCGTCGCGGTTCTGGACTTCGCCGTGATGATTTACGAGGCTTTAGGGATGAGACGGGACGAGGCGGTAAAGGCCGTCATGCCGCTCGTCCGGGGCACGGTCAATAATGTCGAGCGGGTGGGTGTGCCGGACGCCCTGACCGGGCCGATAGCGAGGGGGGACGTGGAGACGGTTGCGGGACACATTGAGGCAATCGAGAAATACCTGCCGGAGATGCTCCCCCTGTACAAGGCGCTTGGCAGGCATACGGTGAGTGTGGGCATTGCGAAGGGCTCGCTTGCCGGAGACGACGCGGAAGCGCTGATGAATATCCTGAAATAGCAGGCGGTTCCGAAATAGATTTCGGATTTCACATAAAGACAGGGTGAAGAATTTATCGAAAGGAGACAGGGAGGGATATGCTGATTATCGGAGAGAGGATTAACGTTATAACCAAGGCCCAGCGGCAGGCTATGCTGGACAGGGACAAAGGCCCGATTCAGGAGATGGCGATAAACCAGGTGAAAAACGGCGCCGGAATGCTCGACATAAACATCGGGCCTGCGGAAGACAAAGGCGACGAACTCATGGACTGGATTGTCAAGACGGTGCAGGAGGTGGCGCACGTGCCGCTCTGCCTGGACACGACGAATCCCGTTGCGATGGAAGCCGGCCTGAAGGCCCACGACAATTCCTGGGGCCGCGCCATGATAAACTCCGCATCCGGCGAGGAGGAGAGGCTAAATATGATGATGCCGCTCGCCGGGAAATACAACTCGCTCATCATCGGGCTTACGCTGAACAAGCAGGGCATACCCGCCCTGGCGGAAGACCGATGCGCCATTGCAGCCGAGATAATGGGCAAGGCCGTGGAGTGCGGCGTCCCGATGGAAGACATATATCTCGACCCGCTCATCATGCCGGTTCCTTTCTCGCAGGAGAAGAGCCTCGAATCCATCCGCGCTATAAGGATGTTCAAGGAGCTTAACGACCCGCCCATGAAGACGGTTGTCGGACTTTCGAACATATCCAACGGCGCGCCGAAGACTCTCCGCCCGCTTCTGAACCGCGTATATACCGCGCTGCTGATGTATGAAGGGCTGGACTCCGCGATTATCGACCCGCTCGAAAGAGAGATGATAGAGGTTATAAAGACCGTAGATATTCTGATGGGCAAGACTCTTTACGCCCACTCGTACCTGGAAATGTAAAGGAGGTTTAAAAAAATGGCTTTCGTCGTTCCAAAGGAAACGTATAACGGCAAGGTCTATGAAGTCGAAATCGGGACTGGACCAAGGGCCGTAAAGATAGGCGGGGAGGCGACATTGCCCTTCCTGGCATTCGAGGGCGCGGTGCCAAACAAGCCGGTTATCGCATACGAGATACAGGATGTGCCGCCGGAGGATTGGCCGCAGACCATCCAGGAAGTATACAAGGACGTAAGCTCTGACCCGGCAAAATGGGCAAAGTATTGCCAGGACGAACTGGGCGCGCAGATGATAGCCCTGAGGCTTATCGGCACACACCCGGACAGGCAGAACCGCTCCGCCGAAGACGCCGCCAAGACCGTGAAGGACGTCCTCTCCGCAATCGACGTGCCGCTCATCATCATGGGAAGCAATAACGCCGAGAAAGACGCGCAGGTTCTAAAAAGCGCGTGCGACGCGGCTTCCGGGAAGAATTGCCTTATCGGTAAGGCGCAGGAAGCGAACTACAAGACGGTGGTCGCGTCGGCAATGGCATCCGGGCACAAGCTCATAGCCATGAGCGACCTCGACGTGAACCTCGCCAAGCAGCTTAACATACTCATTACCCAGATGGGCTTCGACAAGGATAAAATCGTCACAGACCCGATGTCCTCCGCGCTGGGCTACGGCATCGAGTATACATACTCCGTCATGGAGAGGATACGCTCCGCCGCCCTGTTCCAGAACGACCAGACTATGGCCCCGCCGATGGTGAACGACGTGGGCATGTATGTCTGGAAGGTAAAGGAGACCATGGCGCCTGAGGCGGACCAGCCCGCGTGGGGACCGGTCGCCGACAGGGGCATAGGCTGGGAAGCCACGACAGCGATGGGCTTTCTGATGGCCGGGTCGGACCTGCTCATCATGCGCCACCCGAAGGCCGTGGAGACTGTGCGCAAAATGATAGATGAGCTTGTTTAACGAAAGAAAGGAGATAAAATAAAATGGCTCTGTCCGGCGTAGAGATTTTCAAACACCTGCCGAAGACCAACTGCAAGAAATGCGGCCATCCCACCTGCCTCGCGTTCGCTATGAAACTGGCGGCGAAGCAGGCCACGCTCGATGCCTGCCCCGACGCCTCCGAAGAGGCCAAGGCGTTCCTTGGCGCGGCTTCCGAGCCGCCGATAAAGGGCATTACCATCGGCGCGGGGGACAAGGCGCTCAAGGTCGGCGAGGAGACGGTGCTCTTCAGGCATGAGAAAAAATTCGTAAACCCCTGCGGGTTTGCCCTGCTGATAAAGGATACCGATGCGGACATAGAGGCGAAGGCAAAGGCCGTCGCGGATTCGGAGATCGAGCGCGTGGGCCAGAAGCTCAGGGTCGAGCTGATAGCCGTGGAAAACGCCTCCGGCGACGCGGGCAAATTCGCGGACGCGGTAAAGAAGGCGGCATCCGCCGCGCCCAATGCGGGCGTTATACTTGTCAGCTCCAGCAAGGCCGCGCTTGAGGCTGCGCTCCCGGCTCTGGCGGGCAAGAAGCCGCTTATCGACGGCGCCACCGCCGAGAACGCGGACGACATGGTCGCCCTGGCGAAGGCAAACGGCGCGTCGCTCGCTGTCCGGGCGGACGGCCTGGACGCCCTGTCCGCGCTGACAGAGAAGATTACGGCCGGCGGGTTCAAGGACATAGTCCTGGACAGCGGCGCAAGGAAGCCCAAGGACATGATAGAGCAGTACACCCAGATAAGGCGCGCCGCCCTGAAGAAGGGCATGAAGGCGCTCGGCTTCCCGATTATATCATTCGCGGTAAATTCCGACCCGTTCGTCGAGCAGGCGCTGGCATCCGTGGCAGTAGCGAAATACGCATCCGTCGTCGTGCTCTCGGACATCTCGAAGTGGAAGACGCTCGGTCTTATCGCTCTCCGGCAGAACCTCTACACCGACCCGCAGGTCCCGATGCAGGTAAGCCAGAACGTATACAAGGTGGGCGACGCATCGGCAAACGCTCCGCTCCTGATTACGACGAACTTCTCGCTTACATACTTCATCGTCCTGGGCGAGGTGGAGAACTCCAAGGTTCCGTCCTGGCTTGCGGTAATGGAGACGGAAGGGCTGTCCGTGCTTACCGCGTGGGCGGCGGGCAAGTTCACTGCGGCGAAGATTGCGCAGTATATCCAGGAGTCCGGCGTGGAGAGTAGGATTTCCCACAAGGAGCTTATAATACCAGGCTATGTGGCGGTTCTTTCGGGCGCGCTCGAAGACAAGCTGCCCGGCTGGAAGATAACGGTAGGGCCAAGGGAGGCAAACGCGCTCCCGGCATTTCTAAAGAACAAAACGGCTGCCGCATAGGCGGGGCAAGGAGGTTGTATTTATGTCGAGACACATTGCAGCAGCGGCTATACGCGGCTCCCACAAGATAGTCGCGGATGCGGCGGAGGCGCTTAACAAGGCCGTAGCGGCCAAAGGTGCGGACTACAAGTTCGAGTTTCCGGACACCGCGTTCTATCTTCCTCATATCTTCGGCATGACCGGAACGAAGGTGGAGACGCTTGGCCAGATGAAGGACGCGCTCGATTACGCGAAGGGTATGCTCTCCGCGGAACCTGCGCAGAACGAATATCTGCCGTACCTGGGCGAGACCCTCGATGCCGGCCAGGCGACGCTCTTCGCGGAAGAGATACTGCTGGCCAGCCGTTACGTCCTGGGGCTTGAGCCTGTGGTAGAGAAGATTGACGGCAACGACTTCACGTACAACGGGTTCATATCCGACACTATCTTGAGAGACCTCGGCATACAGCTCGTGGACGGCTCGATGCCGGGTTTTGCCGTCATAATCGGCAAGGCGCCGACGGACGAGATAGCCGTCGAGATATGCCGCGACCTCCAGCAGAGAAATATCCTGACATTCCTCTGCGGCAACGTGGACGGCGACAGCGTCACCAAGCAGCTTCTCAGGAAAGGCGTGGACATCGGCTGGGACGCAAGGCTCGTGGCCTTGGGCCCTGAGACCTACCACGCGCTCTATGCGGGCGACTGGGCGTGCAGGGGCGCGCTTACATTCGGCGGCAAGAAGGGCGGCGACGCGCTCGCGGTCCTGAAATACAACAAAGACCGCATCTTCGCGTTTGCGATGGTGCTCGGGCCGATGAGCGACCTGATATGGTCTACGGGCGCTGGTGCGATAACCTACGGTTTCCCGGCGATATGCGACACAGAAGTCCCGGAGATTCGTCCGACAGGCGTATGCACGTACGAACACGTCGTCAGCCAGACGGACCACAAGAAGATTGTGGACACCTGCATCGAGACCAGGGGACTCAAGATAACCATCACCAAGGTTCCCGTCCCGGTCGCGTACGGCCCGGCATTCGAGGGAGAGCGCATCCGGAAGGAAGACACGGTATTCGAGTTCGGCGGCCAGAAAACGGCGTCGTTCGAGTGGGTTACGACGAAGGAATTGTCGGAAATAGAGGACGGGAAGATAGAGGTTATCGCCTCGCCCGAGACGCTGGCAAAGATAGAATCCGCCGCTCCCGGCAATACCGTCCGGCTCCCGATGGGCCTCGTGATAGACGTGGCCGGCAGGAAGATGAACCCGGATTTCGAACCTGTCATAGAGCGAAAACTGCACGACTACGTCAATTGCGCTCAAGGCGTATGGCACATGGGCCAGAGGGACGTCAACTGGATGAGGATTTCCCAGCAGGCGTTCGGCGACGGTTTCCGCATCAAGCACCTTGGAGACATCGTATACGTGATGGTTAAGAACAAGTTCCCCGCCATAGTGGACAAGGTGCAGGTGAAACTGTATCTCGACGATGACAAGGTCAAAGAAGTGCAGGAGCAGGCGAGAGCGATATACAAGGCCAGGAACGAGAGGGTGGCAAGCCTCAACGACGAATCGGTGGACACGTTCTATTCTTGCCTTCTCTGCCAGTCCTTCGCGCCGAACCACGTCTGCGTCATCTCGCCGGAGCGCCTGGGCCTCTGCGGCGCGTACAACTGGCTCGACGCCAGGGCCGCCTACGAGATAGACCCGACCGGCCCGAACCAGCCGGTGGCGAAGGGCGATTGCACGGACGATGTCAAGGGACGCTGGAAAGGCGTCGATTCGTATGTCTTCCAGAACTCGCACCAGACGCTTGATGGATTCTCTGCATACTCCATCATGGACGCGCCGATGACCTCCTGCGGCTGCTTCGAGTGCATCGTGGCGCTTGTTCCGGAGGCAAACGGGTTCATGATAGTGAACCGCGGCTACACCGGCATGACGCCCATAGGCATGAAGTTCTCCACGCTTGCGGGCACGGTCGGCGGCGGCGTGCAGGCGCCGGGTTTCGGCGGCATAGGCAAGTACTTCATTACTTCGCGGAAGTTCCTGAAGGCGGACGGAGGACTCAAGAGGGTGGTCTGGATGCCGAAGGCCCTCAAAGAGGCCCTCAGGGAAGACCTGATAAGGCGTTCCGAGGAGGAAGGCGTCCCGGGTTTCATCGACATGATATGCGACGAGACCATAGCCGAAGACAGCGAGAAGATGCTGGAGTTTTTGAGCGAGAAGGGCCACCCGGCGCTTACGATGGATTCAATTCTGTAGGAGGAAATACAAATGAGCGAAGAAAAAAAGGAAAAGAGGAAGGCGTCGAGTATCGACCCGTGCGCGGTAGACCTTTTAAGATACGCTGAGGAATGCAATATACCGACCGCCTTTTCGAGGTCTGACAGCCTGAAGCCCTGCCCGATAGGCGCAGAGGGCGCCTGCTGCAAGATATGCGCCATGGGCCCCTGCCGCCTGAAGAGCAAGGACGGCGAAGACGCCCTCAAGGGCGTGTGCGGCGCAAGCCTCGCCACTGTTACGGCCAGGAACATCGCCCGCATGGTCGCGGGTGGCACTGCGGCCCATTCCGACCACGCGAGAGACGTCGCCAATACTCTGCTCGCGGCGGCGGAGGAGCATACGAAGGACTACCAGATAAAGGACGTGGAGAAGCTTTTGGCCGTGGCGAATAATTTCGGCATCGACACCGCCGGCAAGACGAAGAACGAGGTCGCCAAGGAAGTGGCGGAATTTGTCCTGAAGGATTTCGGCCAGCAGAAGGGCGAGGTATCGTTCATACGCACAGCAACGAAGAAACGCCAGGAACTCTGGCGCGAGCACAAGCTCGTCCCGAGGGGCGTAGACCGCGAGATATGCGAGATCATGCACAGGACGACGATGGGCGTGGACACCGACCCGGAGGACATACTCGACGCGGCGCTTCGGACTTCGCTGGCCGACGGCTGGAGCGGCTCGCGCATAGGCACGGATTTCTCGGACATCTTGTTCGGGACCCCGAAGCCCATCAAGAGCGAAGACAGCCTGGGCGCGTTTCAGAAGAAGCACGTCAATATCGTCGTCCACGGACACGAACCGACGCTCTCTGAGATGATTGTCGTCGCCTCAGAGATGCCGGAGATGATCGACTACGCAAAGTCCAAGGGCGCTGAAGGGATTAATCTTGTCGGCATGTGCTGCACCAGTAACGAGATACTCCTCCGGCACGGGATAAAATCCGCGGGCGGATTCCTGAACCAGGAGCTTGGCGTCCTTACCGGCGCCGTAGAGGCGATGGTGGTGGACGTTCAGTGCATAATGCCCGCTATCGCCGATGTTGTGAAGGGCTTCCATACGAAGCTCGTGACGACTTCGCCCAAGGGCAGGATTCCGGGCGCGGAGCATATCGAGTTCGACGAGCTTCACGCCCTCGATGTGGCTAAGAAGATTGTCCGGCTCGCATGCGACAACTTCCCGAACAGGAAGGACACCCGCATACCTGACTACGGAAAGACCATGATAGCCGGGTTCTCGCACGAGTATATAAAATACATGCAGGGCGGACGCTACCGGGGGTCTTTCAGGCCGCTTAACGACGCCATCATCTCCGGGCGCATACGCGGACTTGCAGGCATAGTCGGCTGCAACAACCCGCGCGTAGACCAGGACAGCCTCCACGACTACCTCGTGCGCGAGCTTATCGCAAACGACGTGCTGGTCGTGCAGACGGGCTGCGGCGCGCATGCGTCCGCGAAGTCCGGGCTTCTCCGTCCGGAGACGATGGATTTGGCCGGGCCCGGCCTCCGCGAGGTCTGCGAGGCGATAGGCATCCCGCCAGTGCTTCATATGGGATCCTGCGTGGACAATTCCCGAATCCTTACCGTCCTCACAGCCGTAGCGCAGGAAGGCGGCCTGGGCGACGACATCTCCGACATACCGGTCGTTGGCATCGCGCCGGAGTGGATGAGCGAGAAGGCCCTGGCGATTGCGTTCTATGCTGTCGCATCCGGCCTTTATGTAATCTTCGGGGTGGAGTCCCCGATTGCGGCCTCGCCCACCGTCCAGAAAATCATGAGCGAAGGCTGGGAGAAGAAGGTCGGCGGGAAGCTCGAATTCATACCCGGAAAAGAGGACATACTGGCCGCGACCCTCGCGCATATCGACAAAAAACGCGAGGCCCTGAAGCTTCGTAAATATGAGAAGGGCAAGTTCGGCGTGGAGAAGGTGCTCCTGTCCATGGCAGACCGCCGCAAGCTGGAAGAAGCGGCCCATGCCCACAAGGGCGTAGGCGGGGTGTAAATATTATATTGGGGCGGCCCGCAATAAGCCGCCCCATTTCGTATTAACCGAAAGGGGGAAACATTACAATGGCAAAGAAGAAGGTGGGCAGCGACATAGAAATAGCCCAGGCGGCGAAGATGCTGCCTGTAAGTAAAATAGCCGAGAGGCTGGGTCTTAAAGAAGACGAACTTGAGTACTACGGAAAATACAAGGCCAAGATAGACCTCTCCGTCCTCGGCAGGCTCGGAAAGAAGAAGAGCGGCAAGCTTATAGACGTGACCGCCATCACGCCGACGCCTCTTGGCGAGGGCAAGACCACGACCTCAGTCGGCCTGGCGATGGGCATGAACATGATAG
>JAKAHE010000070.1 GCA_021815285.1 Nitrospirota bacterium | reverse complement strand
CATGCCGGGAGTTATAGAGACCGCGCAGGCCATATCCGACCCGTACGACCGCGCGAAGGCGCTTGAGCTTACGGCGGATACGCTGGTTGGTTCCGACCCCCAAAAGGCCGCGGAACTGGCTGGCGACGAGGAGTATCCGGCAATAAAAGACGCCATATACGCGTCGCTCGCGGCTGCGGCCTCGAAGGACGGCGACAAGGCGTTCAAGAAGGATTTCGACGAGATCGACGTGCCGAGGTTCGCCAGCGCGGAAGCAGTCTACGAGCAGGCGCGCGCGTTTTTCGGCGCCGCGAAGCTCAAGGAGCAGACCGACCCCGCCGCAGCTATCAAGCTTTACAAGCGAGCCGCATCAGCAGCCGCCACGGCGAAGAGCAACGCTCTTCAATGGAAGACAGCGGTTGCGATTTGCAGGCTGGATCCGAACCAGTTCATCTCTTCGGCGGCAAACCTTGAAGGCGACGACGACGTGAAGGCCGCATACCTCTCCGAGATTGCGGCGGATTTCTCGGCAAAGAGCGATTACCGCTCTCCGATGGTCTGGGACATGGCGGTAAAGGCCGCATCTTCCATGAGCGACAATGCCGCTTCAGCCGATATGCTGGCAAAGATTGCCTCCGCCTGCGCGAAATACGACAAGGCCAGGGCGGTTGACATATTCAACAAGGCCCTTCAGAAGGCCGGGAAGATAGGCGCGACGGAAAGTTAGGACTTGAGTAACGGGCCAGGCGGCCTGCCGTTTTCGGCAAGCGGCTTCTCGTGGAATACCTAAGGCAATAGAGTACTGGCTTCAGCGCAATTCATATCGTAAAGAACTTCATAGAGGAGGGGGAAATGAAAATAGGCGTAATGATACAGGAAGGCCCGTATAATCACGAGGCCTCCGATACCGCCTACAAGTTTATCGAAGCGGCAATGGCAAAGGGCCACGCCATCCAGGGCGTATTTCTGTATGACGACGCGGTTACGAACGTAGCCAAACACATGGAGCCGCCCCAGGACGACAGGCATATCGCAAGGCGCTGGTCGGAGCTTGGGGCCAAGGGCGTGGACATCGTAGTCTGCGTGGCGGCGGCCAAGAGGCGCGGCATGAAACCGGAACTTATAGTTGATAATACAAGAATATCCGGCCTGGGCCAGCTAAGCGAGATATGCACCGAGGCGGAGCGCGTAGTCACTTTCGGAGACTGAGAGGAAAGGAGATTTTAAAAGTGGCAAAGATAATGTTCGTAAACAGAAACGCCCCGCATGGGACGATATACGCCTGGGAAGGGTTGGAAGTCGTCCTCATCTTCGGCGCATACGAAAACGAGCTGTCCGCGGTTTATATGGACGACGCCGTCTTCTCCCTAAAGAAGGGACAGGACACCACGGCCCTCGGCATAAAGGGATTTCTCCAGACACTGCCGGTGCTCGAGGACTACGGCTGCGAGAAGATATACGTTGACAAGGAGTCGATGGAAAAACGCGGTCTGAAGACGGACGATTTCGCGATACCCGTTGAGGTCGTGGATTCAGCGGGCATAGGCAAGATAATGGAAGAGCAGGACGTGATCCTGCCTTTTTAAGATAGGAGGCTTTCAAGGTGCTTCACATAGTAAATAAATCTCCGTACATGAAAAGCAGCCTGGAGAGCTGCATCCGGGTGGCGCAGAAAAACGACCCGATACTGCTCATTGAAGACGCCGTGCTCGGCTTGGCCGCCGGAGGCGGGGCCGAGAGCATTGTCCAGGGCGCGTTGAAGGACCATCCGGTCTATGCGCTTAGCGCGGATATTTCCGCAAGGGGCCTGGCGGGCAATCTGACCTCTGGCGTGAAAGTAATCGACTATGCCGATTTTGTCGATCTTGTCGAGCAACACAAGCCGATGACCTGGCTTTAATAACTATGGACAGGGAAACCCTGTCGGAACTCCTGCTTGCCCGGAAATATCAGGATGCGATGGACCTGGTAAAAAAAAGACATGGAAACCTGCGGATTCTGCTCGGCCTTCTGTATTCCGAGGAGGAGCTTGTCAGGTGGAGGGCAGTGACGCTGCTCGGGCTTATTGCGGCGGAAGGCCGGACAAACCTCGCTCCGGCGGTCAGGCGGATGCTGTGGTTTTTGAGCGAGGAATCCAGCACGATAGGCTGGTGTTCGGCGCAGGCGATAGCCGAGATATACAGGAATAATCCCGGCATGGCCAGGGATGCGATACGTGTCGTTTTGCATTTTTCTGACGACCCGGAGCTATCGCTCCCCGCAAACAGGAATACTCCTATACTTGCGGGTTCCATCTGGGCAATCGGAGCGCTTGCGGATAGCGAGCCTGCGCTAGTCTCCGAGATGGGGCCTGCGCTGGTGGAGTTTCTGAAAGACCCGGACCCGGTGATAAGGGGTTTTTCCGCGTGGGCGCTCGGCAGGATGCGCTTCAGGGCGGCGGAAGAAGCTCTTAATGCCCTTTCCGGGGACGATTCTGTTATAAATATTTATGAAGACGACAGCCTGAGGAAGGTTACTGTAGCGCGCGCCGCGGGCGACGCGCTTGAAAATATCGTGAAAAACAGCGAATAAAGGAGGTGAGGAATAGCCCGGTCAGGCATTTTTTTAGGTTTTGTTTCATAACCAGAAAAGGAGAAAGTAGATGTCAGATACCCCAATGATTGACCAGCTTGAAACCGGCCCATGGCCGAGCTTCATCAAGGACATTAAGAGGATGGCCGAAAAGAACGCCATGTGCAAAGACCTCTTGGGCCTCCTTGAGATGTCCTACAAGGACAAGAAGACGCACTGGAAACACGGCGGCATAGTCGGCGTCCGCGGTTACGGCGGCGGCATCATAGGCCGTTATTCCGATTCGCCGGAGAAGTTCCCGAACGTCTCCCACTTCCACACCGTCCGCGTCAACCAGCCCTCCGCGTGGTTCTATAACACCGGCGCGCTCCGCTATCTCTGCGACCTCTGGGAGAAGCACGGCTCCGGCCTTACGAACCTGCACGGCTCGACCGGCGACTTCGTCATGCTCGGTACTACCACAGATCAGCTCGAACCCATATTCACCGACCTCTCTGAGCACGGCTGGGATCTGGGCGGCTCCGGTTCGGACGTCCGCACCCCGTCCTGCTGCAACGGCATGGCCCGCTGCGAGTTCGCCTGCTACGACACCATGAACCTTTGCTACGACCTGACGAACGAATATCAGGACGAGCTCCACAGGCCGGCGTTCCCGTACAAGTTCAAGTTCAAGATGTCCGGTTGCCCGAACGACTGCGTCGCCTCGATAGCCCGCTCCGACTGCTCCATTATCGGCACCTGGAGAGACGACATCCAGCAGGATGACGCCGCCGTCGCCGAATACGCCAAGGGCGGCAAGGTTGACATAGCGAACGACGTTGTCGGAAAATGCCCGACAGGCTGCATGTCCTGGAACGGTTCCAAACTCTCCATAGACAACAAGAACTGCAACCGTTGCATGCACTGCATAAACGTCATGCCGAAGGCCCTTCGCCCCGGCAAGGACAAGGGCGCGATGATACTGCTCGGCGCTAAGGCCCCGATTGTCCAGGGCGCCCTGCTTTCTTCCGTCCTGGTGCCGTTCATAAAGATGGAGCCGCCGTACGAGGAGTTCAAGGACCTTATCCGCCGTATATGGGAATTCTGGGATGAGCACGGCGAGAACAGGGAGCGCATAGGCGAGATGATAGTCCGTATCGGCAAAGGCAACTTTGTCGAAGAAGTCGGCCTCGAGCCGGTTCCGGCCATGATAAAGGAGCCGAGGTCCAACCCGTACATCTTCTACGAAGAGTATTTCGACGAAGAATAGTAGATGGGGGCGGAGTAAAAAGCGCCCCGGCAGGATTAGTCAAGGTTAACGCATTATTATGAACAAGGCAGAAGAAAAATAACGGAGGGATTGAGAAAATGGCAGCTCCGAAGAGAAAGACAGATATAGGGCCACCCCATTACGAACAGATGCTTCACCCCATGGTCAAGAAGAACTATGGTAAGTGGAAGTATCACGAGAAAGTAAAGCCCGGCGTCTTGATGCACGTCTCCGAGACCGGCGACAAGCTCTACACCGTTCGCGCCGCGTCCTCGAGGCTCGTCAGCATCGATAAGATAAGGGATTTCTGCAACCTGGCCGACAAGTACTGCGACGGGTATCTCAGATTCACCAGCCGCAACAACGTCGAGTTCATGACGGACAAGGAAGCCAATGTCCAGCCGATCATCGACGAGCTCGCCAAGATGGGACACCCAGTCGGCGGCACCGGCAACTCCATCTCCAATATCGTCCATACCCAGGGCTGGGTTCACTGCCACAGCTCCGCGACGGACGCTTCCGGAGTGGTGAAGGCCACCATGGACGAGCTTATCGACTACTTCACGTCCATGACGCTTCCCGCGCACCTGAGGATAGCGGTCGCCTGCTGCCTCAACATGTGCGGCGCGGTTCACTGCTCGGACATCGCCATACTCGGCATCCACAGAACGCCGCCGACGATCGATAATGATAAGCTCGCCAACATGTGCGAGATCCCGTCCACCGTCGCCTCCTGCCCGAAGGCCGCAATACGCCCGAAGGTGATAGCCGGCAAGAAGACGGTCGAGGTGGTGGAAGACCTCTGCATGTACTGCGGCAACTGCTACACCGTATGCCCGGCGATGCCGATAGCGAACCCGCTCAACGACGGTATCTCGATATGGGTTGGCGGCAAGGTCTCCAACTCCCGCACCGCTCCGATGTTCTCGAAGCTCGCGATACCTTATCTCCCGAACAATCCGCCGCGCTGGCCGGAAGTCACGAGCGCCGTAAAGAACATTGTCGAGACCTATGCCAAAGATGCGAAGAAGTATGAGAGGGTCGGCGAGTGGATCGGCAGGATAGGCTGGCAGAAGTTCTTCGAGAAGACGGGCCTGGAGTTCACCAAGTACCATATTGATGACTACACCCTGGCGTCCAGCACGTACAATTCCTCTACACACGTTAAATTTTAAGAGGTGCGAAAATGGCGTCCTTAGAAGAGATAAAAGACTACTTGTTCCATAAGGTGGAGTCCTATGCCGGCAAAAAGCAGGTGAAGGTTCCCCACCTCACGCAGGAAATAATAGAGCATTTCGGCGAGGCCGAGTGCTCTAAGAAAGACGTGAAGGAGGCCCTTAAGGAGCTGATCGACGAGGAGAAGCTCGTATATGGCTATTACGGCGGCACTACGATCGAGCTTCCGCATGTAGAGGGAAGCGCGAACGCATAAACGGAGAAAAATCAATGGCCATTGTAGTTAAGAAGAAAAAGAAGGACTACAGCATAAAAGCCGGCTCCGCGACGCAGGCTTCAGCGCTGAGGCCCAAGTACCAGCCGAAAACGCCGCCGTGCACGTTCAAGTGCCCTTCAGGCATAGACATCCGCGGCTACGTGATGCACGTCAGCCAGTCGGAGATGTACGGCAGGACCTTCGATCAGTCCATGAAAGAGGCCTGGTACATGCTTACGGACAAGAACCCGCTTCCGGCAACCACCGGCAGGGTCTGTCCGCATCCATGTGAGAGCGAGTGCAACAGGGGAAGCCTCGAAGGGCCTCTGAACATCAACAACGTCGAGCGCTACATGGGCGATTACGGCATCAAGAATGCCCTGCCGCTCAACAAGCTTTCGGCGGACAAGAAGACCGAATCTGTCGCGGTAGTAGGCTCCGGTCCGGCGGGTCTCTCCTGCGCGTATCAGCTCGCAAGGCGCGGCTACGGCGTGACCATCTACGAGTCCTTCGAGAAGGCCGGAGGCATGCTGCGCTACGGCATACCTTCCTACAGGCTTCCGGAGGACGTGCTTGACGCCGAGATCAAGAAAATCCTCGACCTTGGCGTGCAGCTCAAGCTGAAGACTAAAGTTGGCAAAGACATCTCGTTCGACGAAGTCCGGAAGTCCAACAGCGTTGTCTTCATGGGCATCGGCGCCCATGCGGGCAAGAAGCTCGGGGTCCCCGGGGAGAACGCGCCGAATGTCATGACCGGCGCGGAATTCCTGCACAAGGTCAATGAAGGCGAGAAGGTCGATATAGGCAAGAAGGTCATAGTTGTCGGCGGCGGAAACAGCGCCATCGACGCCGCGAGAGTCGCGCTCAGGCTCGGAGCGGACGTGACCCTCTCCTACCGCAGGACCCGCACCGAAATGCCGGCAATCGAGCACGAGATACATTCCGCCGAGGAAGAAGGCGTCAAGTTCGAGTACCTTACCGCCCCCGTCGAGGTTGTCGTGAAGGACGGCAAGGCGACAGGACTCAAGCTCCAGAGGATGGAGCTCGGCGAGCCGGACGCCTCCGGGAGGCGCAAGCCTGTCCCGGTGCCCGGTTCCGAGTTCGTGGTCGAGGCGACGTTCGTGTGCCCGTCCATCAGCCAGGAACCTGAGTTCGACGGCCTCGAGAGCCTGAAGAACGAAAAGGGCTGGATATCCGCCGATGCGGGCGGCAAGACCCCGGCGGCGGACGGCATATTCGCGGGCGGCGACGTCACGAACCAGCTTGGCCTTGTAACGGAGGCCATAGGTCTTGGCAGGAAGGCCGCCGAGGCCATAGACGACTTCATCCAGAAGAAGGAGAAGCCGGCTGAGGCTCCGCTTACGGTCGTCAGGTATCAGAACATGTACCGCGACTTCTTCGTCAAGAAGGAGCGTAACGCTACGAAGTATCTTCCGGCGTCTGAGGTGAAGACGAGCATGACGAAAGAGCCGATGCTCGCCCTTACGGATGAGGAGTTCAAGGAAGAAGTCTCCCGCTGCATGAGCTGCGGCCTGTGCTTCGACTGCGACAACTGCTGGATGTACTGCTCGGACGGCGCGGTGGAGAAGAAGTCGAAGGACACTCCGCGCGGCACGCATTACGAGTTTATCCTGGACAAGTGCCAGGGTTGCAAGAAATGCGCGGAAGCCTGCCCCTGCGGCTACATAGACATGTTCTAAAATATTCGTTCCGTCACCCGGAGGGCCGCCCGTCGATGGGGCGGACCCTCCGGGCTGTTTTTTATCAGGAGATCTGAATGGAAGAAATCACGCTGAGAGAGATAATCGACTACGCCAGGATAAACGAGGAAAACGCGAAGAGGTTTTACTCGGAAGCCGCAGAGAAGGCCTCGGCGGAAAACGTCCGCGCATACCTTAAGCACCTGGCGAAGGAGGAGCAGAAACACATCGACCATTTAAACGATCTGGAGAAAAAGGTCGATAAGGGCGGAAAGATACCGAAGTCGCAAGGCGTGGCGAAACCTCTCGGATATGCCGATTATGTCGGAAAGGTGAAGCTGGACGAGACGGCGAGCTACCAGGACGTCCTCAAGGCGGCCATGGCCAAGGAGAAAGAGGCGTTCGAGTCTTACAAAAAATATGCCGCCCTGTCCGACGACACGAAGGCCAAGGCGTTGTTCCTTCTGCTGGCGGACGAGGAGAGCAGGCATCTGAGGGGTTTCGAGGAGAAATACGACGATTTCATGAGAGAGATCGAAAACAACTAAGGGTGGGGCTGAATGTACGAAATCTTAAAAAAGACAGTTTGGTCTGCGCAGGAACCGAGGATAACGGAGTTCGTGCTTAACGCTCCGGAGATAGCCAGGGCACACAAGGCCGGGCAGTTCGTCATTATAATCCCGCGCGAATCGGGCGAGAGGATACCTCTCACGATTGCCGACAAGGACGCCAAGGCAGGCACCATAAACATCCTGTTCCAGGAAGTCGGCGCCTCCACGATGCTTCTTGGCTCGTTCAAGGAAGGCGACAAGCTAACGCATGTCGCGGGGCCGCTCGGCAAGCCGACGCACGTCGAGAAATTCGGCACGGTGGTCTGCGTCGGAGGCGGCGTTGGCATCGCGCCGGTGCATCCGATAGCGAAGGCCATGAAAGACGCAGGCAACAAGGTCATCTCCATCCTGGGCGCCAGGACGAAGGACCTTTTGATATACGAAGACCTGATGAGAAAGGCCTCGACCGAGGTGCGCATCACCACGGACGACGGCTCATACGTGAAAAAAGGTTTTGTGACGGACGAGCTCAAGCAGATGATAGAGGTCGAGAAGATTCCAATCGACCTCGTCGTCGTAATCGGCCCGCCGATAATGATGAAGTTCGTCTGCAAGGTTACCGAGCCGCACAAGATAAAGACTTTCGCCAGCCTCAACACCATCATGGTGGACGGCACCGGGATGTGCGGCGCATGCCGCGTTACCGTCGGCGGAAAGACAAAGTTCGTCTGCGTGGACGGCCCGGAGTTCGACGGACACGAGGTGGACTACGACGAAATGATGGCGCGCCAGAGGCAGTACCTGCCCGAGGAGAAGCAGGCCGTTGATATATGCAGGAAGAAACTCTGCCATTCGGCTTAAGCGATAAGGGGTAACGATGACTGAAGAGAAAAAGGAAGGACAGGCGGGGCAAGAGGGCCAGGGTGGCCAGAAGCAGGCCAAGCCCAAGGTTCCAAGACAGGGTATGCCGGAGCAGGACCCGCACGTAAGGGCCAGGAATTTCGACGAGGTCACTCTCGGATATACGGAAGAGCAGGCGCTACTGGAGGCGTCGCGGTGCCTTCAGTGCAAGAAGCCTTTCTGCACGACGGGCTGTCCGGTCGGTATCGACATCAAGTCTTTTATCGGTCTTATCCAGAGCAAGGACTATCTCGCCGCGCTGGCAAAGATAAAAGAATCGAGCCTCCTTCCCGCGGTATGCGGGCGCGTATGTCCGCAGGAGATGCAGTGCGAGAAGGTCTGCATCCTGACCAAGAAGGGCGATTCCGTCGCCATAGGGAGGCTCGAGAGATTCGTTGCCGATTTCCAGGCGAAGCACGGCGGCGGCCAGATACCGAAAGCTGCGGCGCCCACGGGCAAAAAGATTGCCATAGTCGGCGCGGGGCCGTCCGGCCTTACAGCCGCGTTCGACCTCACGGTGATGGGCCACAAGGTAACGGTATTCGAGGCGCTTCACAAGGCAGGCGGCGTCCTGGTATACGGCATACCGGAGTTCAGGCTCCCGAAGGCAATTGTCGAGCGCGAGGTGAAGGTCCTCGAGCAGATGGGCGTCGAGATAAAGCTTAACTACGTTATCGGAAAGATAAAGACAATAGACCAGCTCATGGAAGAGGACGGTTTCGACGCCGTGTATATCTGCAACGGCGCAGGGCTTCCGTGGTTCATGGGCATCCCCGGCGAGAACCTGAACGGCGTCTATTCCGCCAACGAGTTCCTCACCCGCTCCAACCTCATGAAGGCCTTCCAGTTCCCGGAATACGACACGCCGATAAAGAGGTTCAAGAACGTCGCGGTAGTCGGCGGCGGAAACGTCGCCATGGACGCCGTGCGCACGGCGCTCCGACTCGGCGCGGAAAACGCTTATATCGTATACAGGCGCTCCAAGGACGAGCTCCCGGCCAGGAAGGAAGAGGTGGAACACGCCATGCACGAGGGCGTGAAATTCAAGCTCCTGACGGCGCCCGTGAAGGTTCTCGGGAACGAGCAGGGCTGGGTCAAGGGCCTTGAATGCGTAGAGATGGAACTTGGCGAGCCGGATGAGTCTGGCAGAAGGCGCCCGGCCGCAGTTGAGGGGAGCGAGTTCGTGATGGATGTCGGTACCGTTGTTATGTCGATCGGTACTGGGTCGAACCCAATCATTCCCAACTCAACGCCGGGCCTTGATCTTAACAAGAAGGGCTACATCGTGGCCGATGGTGGCGGCGCGACGTCTAATCCTGGTGTGTTTGCTGGCGGCGATATTGTAACCGGCGCAGCAACCGTAATTCTCGC
>JAKAHE010000069.1 GCA_021815285.1 Nitrospirota bacterium | reverse complement strand
TGTCCGGCGCGAATACTTCGATTACCGTGAACCTGTCAGATGCTTCGTTATCCACCTCCACCCGGACAGGCACGTCCTTAAGCGCCGTCCTCCTGGGATAAGCCGGAGATGCCGGCAGAATATCCCTGACTCTCGCCTGGCCTCTCAGCAGGCCTGTCAGGCTCTGTTTCACGTCTGCCCATAGGTTTTCGTCGTATGCAGGTTTTTTGTTGCAGTCCGTAACCTGGAGCGTATCGATTATTATTCCGTTCCTGCCGGTGAATATCTGGGCAGAGAGGATATTGAGCCCCTTGGATGCGAGCCCGCCGGCGGTAAGGTAAAGAATTCCCATGACGTCGTGCAGTATCACTGTCAGGTCCGTGTATCCGCGCTCGTCGTGGCGATGGTCGAGAATAATATCGCTGCCCCTGATTCCCCTGGAAAGCCTGAAGTGCCTGAGCGCGGTTTCGACCGGAATTGTGGTTACGTAATTCGACGGCAGGTTGTCCAGGAATCTCGACATATCGTCCGGCTTGCAGACGCCTTTTGACGCCGCCTCGTCGATAATATTCTGCCGAAGCTTCAGGAAACGCTCTTTTTCAAATGCGAGCGAGGATACCTCGTCCAGAAGGAATGCCGCAGCGCTTTCGTGCAGATCTTTCAAGAGCATCATCTTCCAGTCGTTGAACATCTCCGGGCCGACGGCGGATACGTCGGCATATGTCAGGACATAGAGCATGTCGAGCAGCTCCGGCGAGTCCACTATCCGGCAGAATTTTTCTATTACCTTCCTGTCGGAAAGCTCCCTTCTCTGGGAGATATGGTCCATCATGAGGTGGTTGCGCACAAGGAATTCCACCTTATCCGCCCGCTCCTCCGGCATCCCCATCCTGACAGCAGCCCGGCGGGCAAGAATGGCGCCGGTCTCCGCATGTCCCTTGCCCTTGGCCTTGCCGCAGTCGTGCAGGAGCGCCGCGAGCATAAGAACCTGTTTGTCGTTAACGCGCCTGAACGCCTCCGAGAATTCCGGGTATGATAATCCGACGCCGGTCTTGAGGTCCTGTATCTTCCTCACGGCCAGCAGGGAATGTTCGTCAACGGTGTATTTGTGGTAAAGGTCATGCTGGACAAGCGCCGAGACAGCGCCGAACTCCGGCAGGAATCTTCCCAATACTTTCATGCCGTGCATTTCCTGAAGGGCCTCATGGAGTCTGTCCACCCTGCCAAGCATCTCCAGAAAAAGCGCGCCGGCCTCGGATGAATCGCGGGTTTTTCTTATTTTAAGGCCCGGCGTCTCGGCTAAGGCGTTTCTAAGATGCTCGCTCATTGAGGCATTCCTGGCCTGGCAGTGCGAAAACGCCGAGATGACAATCTCTGGCTTTGAGGCTATATCTTTACGGGTATCGCCGGAGTAGCAGAGAACCCGCCCCATAAGGAAAAAATTCCCTTCCAGCTTATTCTTCACCGGCGGGAAGAAGAACCACCGTTTCTTTTTACTTTCCAGAGACCGTTCGATTATTTCAAGGGATATTTCCCGCACGCCTCTGGCCCGCAGGTAATATGCGCGCATGAAATTCTCAGCCGCGAACGACGCCGCGCCGCGATATCCGAAATCGCGCGCCGCCTCCTCCTGCATCTCGAATGTCAGCACGTCCTGCCTGTGGCCCGCCTTGAAGTGCAGCTCGTTTCTCAGCCTCAGGAGATAGTCCCGGCATCCCCTAAGCCTGCGGTAGTCTCTTTCCCTGATTATTTCCTTTTTGTGTAAATCCTCGAGGCTGCTTACGCCATGCTTCATCCGCGCTATCCAGAGCGCGGCGTGGATGTCCCTCAAGCCGCCCGCGCCTTCTTTTACGTTAGGCTCTCTCAGGAATATGCTGTCGCCGTATTTCTTGTGCCTGCTGGTCCGCTCGGAGAGTTTTTCACGGACGTATTCCTCAGATTTTTTACGGTTTATTGCGGAGGCTGTCTTCTGCCTGAACTCCTGGAAAACCCGGCTCTCGCCGGTGATCATCCGGGCCTCCATGAGCGCGGTCATTATCGTGACGTCACCTTTCATCAAGGCGGCGCAGTCGTTCACGCTTCTGACGCTGTAACCGATATTAAGCCCAAGGTCCCATAAGAGGTGCAGGGAGCGCGAAGGTATCTCTTCGCCTCCGGCCTTGTCGCCAAGGAACATGATGTCTATGTCGGAGTGCGGGTTCAGCTCTCCGCGCCCGTATCCGCCCACGGCGGCCAGCGCCCATCCGGATTTCTCCGGGGCAGTCCCGGCTTCTTCGCATATCCTTGCGAATGCTGACGAAAGGAGCCTGTCCGTGCAGCCGGTTATCTCCCTCACGACAACAAGACCGCCCGCACCGCCGAAATGGGATTCCCTCGCGCGGGCTATCTCTCCGGCGAAACACTGTTTAGCCGTCTCTATCCATGAGGAAACCGCCGACTTCATCCCGGTCTATTTCTTCTCCGCCTCCCGGACATATCTTATCCGGAGGTTATAGAGGAGCGTCTGTATCATATGCGTCTCTTCGGCGGTCAGGTTACCCTTTGTCTTCTCTTCCAGGAGCGCAATCAGATCTATCATCTGTTTTGCTCCGGCCATGTCCTTCAACCCTTCCGGCTGGTCCGGGGCTACTTTCTCGCCAAGGTACATAAGCGCGGACGCCCCAAGCGAACCGATGAAGGATATGAAATCAACAGGCGGCAGTTCACCGTTATGCTCGTGAAATTCGGGCGTATCTCCTGGTATGGATTCTTTTTCGTCCGGCGCCTCCCGAACCTGGTCGCCTTCCTGGTTGAATATTCTTTTGTCCCTTACCTCGAATTTTTCGTTTTCGGCCATTATGCCTCCGTGTTATCAGAGCCTTTCCACCAGCCCGGCTCCACGTCCGGGAAAATATCGTCCCGCTCCTTCGTCATCTCAAGGAACTCCCATTCGCCCTGCGCGATTTTCTCGCCGCGTCCGTATTTCTCTGCCATCTCCGCCAGACGTTTGAACGTGGAAAAATGTTCCGTAAAACGCATTTCGGCATAGTCCCTCGCGCTCCACGTGCTGATAAGAAACTGCCAGTCGGAGCTTTGCATGAGCAGGAGTTCCCGCGCAGCCTGCTTAAGTATATCGTCTAATTTTTCGTCCTTCTCGCCCGCAAATTCGCGCGACAGAGAAATCATCCTCGTCTCGGCTTCGTAGATATGCTTCCATGTCCAGGCCGTCCATTCGTTGAGCCATATGTAATGGAACCCGCCCTCCCCCCAGGATCCTTCCGGGAGCGCGACAAGCTGTCCGCTCCTTCTCGCCGAGACATATTCCCCGCCAGTGGTCAGTTCGACTTCGCCGTCTTCGGCAAAATTCTTTATAACGTGGTAGAGCCATTCCGGGCCTTCAAACCACCAGTGCCCGAAAAGCTCCGCATCATACGGCGCCGTAAGAATGCCGGGCGATTTTTTATGTTTCAGGCGCTCGGAAAGCGCGGCCTTCACCATCTCCTTGAAGTGAAACGCCTGCTCCGGGATAAACTTCCCTGCCATCTCCGGCCTGTAATTTTTCTTCTCGGCCAGATCGGCCTTTATGTCCGTAACGCTCCAGTACCGAAGGCCGCCGGGGAAGCGTTTCTTGTGGAAGTCGAGGTAGTGCTCGTTTCCGGGATAGCCGTGCTCTCCACTCCACACCTGAAGGCCGGTTTTCGGGTCCCGCGTGAGTATGGCTACTGGTCTTTTTCCGGGTTTCGCGCCGACAAAATATACGTCGTACGGCGATTTATCGGGGTCGAGCGGGCGAGGCGTAAAACCCTTCTCGAACTGCCCCCAGAGTTTCTCAAGCGCCTCATACCTGTCCAGGTAGACGCCTATGGGCTTCCCGCCTTCGAGCATGTGCGAATCCACGATAAAATACCGGATTCCGTTCTCGCCCAGGAACTCCTCGACACCTTTTCTTTCATACGGCTCAAGGCCCGGCGCCGGCACGGGGGCAGACCATTTATATCCCGGCCTGTATGCGCACTCCGGCAGCCATATTCCCCTGGGTTTTCTCCCGTAATTCCTGCGATAGGATGCCACGGCCTGCTTCACCTGCGCCTGGATACTCTCGTCGCGCGAGAGGAGCGGGAAATAACCGTGCGTCGCTCCGCAGGTTATTATCTCTATGTGGCCGCGCCTCTGGAAGTCCGCAAAAGCCTTGACAATATCGCGCTTGTATCTGTTATTGAAAGAATCCAGCGCGCTGCCGTAGAACTCCTCCCACATCCTCGAAACCTTTAAAAGAGAGGCCTCCCTGGTGGCCCTGAATTCTGCGGAATCCGCCCTGGCAGCCGCTATTTTATTCTCAAGATAGGCCGTGAATTCATCGTGAAAGGCGGGGCTTTTCAGTTGCTCCGTGAGGACTGGAGTAATGCCAAGCGTTATTTTCGGAGATATGCCTTCGTCAACCAGTCGCCCGATGACGTTCAGGATCGGGATATAAGTCTCCGCAGCAGCCTCGTTCAACCAATCGGTTCCGTGCGGCCACCTCCCGTGTGAGAGGACATACGGGAGGTGAGAGTGCAAAACGAACGTGAAGCTTCCGAGTTTCTTTCTCGCGGCCACTTTTCACCTATGGATAAGTTGTTAAAAAAACAGGATTTTGAAGCTTTAATTTTCTCACAAAAAGGGGGATTTATCAAGCGGAATCAGGCGCGCGATAGGCAGAAATAAAGAAGAGAACCTGCAAGAGCACGCCGGGCTTGAAAAGATGTCAGGAGAGTAAGGCTTAGTCTTCCACTATCGCGCCGGATGGGCAGTTCTCAAGGCAGGAGGCGCACTCGATACATTTTTCGGGTATTATCCTGAAGGCGGCGCCGGAGGGTTCGACGGCGTCACTCGGGCATTCCTCTTTGCAGGCCCCGCAGGCGATGCAGGCGTCTTGTAGAATTACGAAAGGCATTTATTTAACCACGGATTAATTTTGTCATTACGAGGAGCCTTAATGCGACGCGGCAATCTCGGCATTTAAGACCTGAGATTGCTTCGCTTTGCTCGCAATGACCGGGGTTTATACCTCCATTATTTCCTTTTCCTTGTGGGCCAGGGCCTCGTCGAGGCGATGAATGAAATCATCAGTCATCTTCTGGACTTCCTGCTCGCTGCGCGTTAAGTCGTCCTCGGTTATTTTCTTTTCCTTCTCGGCTTTTTTGAGGGCTTCGTTCGCATCGCGGCGGATGTTCCTTATGATGACCTTCGAGTCTTCGGCCATCTTTCTGGCCTTTTTTACAAGCTCTTTCCTGCGTTCCTCCGTAAGCGGCGGCACAATAAGCCGCAAGACCTTGCCGTCGTTTACGGGGTTTATGCCGACATCCGATTTCTGGATGGCCTTTTCGATAACGGAAAGCATCTTGGATTCCCACGGGGCGACAGAGATGGTGCGCGCATCCGGAAGCGAGAGGGTTGCAACCTGGCTCAGAGGGGAAGGTATCCCATAATAATCCACCTTCACATCGTCCAGGAGCGAAAGAGAAGCCCTGCCGGTGCGGATGGTGGAGAACTCGTGCTTCATGGAGTCGATGGCGGACTTCATGCGTTCTTCGACCTTTTTCTTTATCTCAGGTATCACTTTTTGCCCCCCTTCACTCTTACGATGGTGCCCACCCTGCCGCCTTCGAGGGCTTTTCTTATGTTGCCCGGTTTTTTAAGGTTAAAGACGATTATAGGGAGATTGTTGTCCATGCAGAGGGATATTGCGGTGGCGTCCATTACCTTCAACCCCTTCTGAAGGACTTCAAGGTAATCCAGCTCGTCGTATTTCTTCGCGTTTTTATCCACTACCGGGTCGGCAGTATATACACCGTCCACCTTGGTCGCCTTCAGTATGACGTCCGCGCCTATCTCCATCGCCCTGAGGGCCGCGGCGGTGTCGGTAGTGAAGTACGGGTTGCCGGTGCCGGCGGCGAAGATTACGACCCGTTTCTTTTCGAGGTGCCTTACGGCGCGCCTTCGGATGTAAGGCTCGGCGAGCTCCTTCATCTCTATAGCGGACTGCACGCGGGTGCTGATTCCGTGCTTTTCCAGGATGTTCTGCAGGGCCAGGGCGTTCAGGACCGTCGCCAGCATCCCCATGTAATCGGCGGAAGTCCTTTCCATGCCGGACGCGCTCGCGGCGACGCCACGGAAGATATTTCCGCCGCCGATTACCACGGCCATCTCAAGGCCGCCGCCAGAGACGGCTTCTTTAATCTCTCGCGCGATCTCCTCGACAACTTCAGGGTCGATGCCGTAGGGCTTCCCGCCCATCAGCGCCTCGCCGGAGAGCTTCAGGAGAACGCGCCGGTATTTCCTACTTTTTAAGCTGCTCGGCGACTTCCGCGGCAAAGTCACAGCTCCTCTTCTGAAGGCCCTCGCCCAACTGATAGCGGACGAAGCGGCGCACGGATATGTTCTCGCCAATCTTGGCAATCTTCTCCGTGATGATGTCGGAGACCTTCTTCTTGCCGTCCGGGTCTTTCACGAATATCTGGTCCATCAGGCACACGTCTCCGTAAAACTTTTCTATCTTGCCCTCGATTATCTTGTCGAGGATCTTCTCAGGTTTGCCGGACTGCCTCGCCTGGTCCTTGTATATTTCCTTCTCGCGCTCAAGCTCGGAGGGCTCAACTTCTTCGCGCCGGACGTATTTCGGGCTGGCCGCCGCGATGTGCATGCTGATGTCCTTTACAAGGTCCTGAAACTCCGGTGTCTTTGCAACGAAGTCCGTCTCGCAGTTAACCTCCAGAAGGACGCCGATTTTGCCGCCCATGTGGATATACGAGCCGACAAGCCCTTCCGACGTTATGCGGTCGGACTTCTTTGCGGCGGCGGACAGGCCCTTCTTGCGAAGGTAGTCTATAGCCTTTTCCATGTCGCCGCCGGTCTCGGTCAGGGCCTTCTTGCAGTCCATCATCCCCGCGCCGGTCTTTTCTCTTAAATCCTTCACGTCTGCTGCCGAAATTGCCATCTGTGTATATTCCTCCAGAATATCTTCAACTGTCATTCTAACAAATAAAATTAGCTGTCATTGCGAGCGTCAGCGAAGCAATCTCCGTTCTTAAATTATGAGATTGCCACGTCGCCTTAAGGCTCCTCGCAATGACAGAAATTAATGTTTACGCGAAGCTCCCGGTATCGCCCGGCTCGGCGGCGGAATCCGACTCGTGCGCGGAGGGGATTTCCGGCTTCTCGCCGGTCGCCTCTTCCGATGCAGACATGGAAGCCGCCACGCGGCCTTCCACCTTGTCCGTAAGCCTCTGGCGGCCTTCGACAACGGCATCTGCAATCTTCGTTGCGATAAGCTTTATGGCGCGGATTGCGTCGTCGTTTCCGGGAATGACATAGTCTATGACGTCAGGGTCGCAGTTTGTGTCAACTATGCCCACGACCGGGATACCGAGGCGCCTGGCCTCCATGACTGCTATGGCCTCCTTGCGCGGGTCCACAACAAACACCGCGCCGGGAAGAGCCGGCATGTCCTTTATGCCGCCCAGATTTTTCAGGAGCTGCTGCCGCTTCTTTTCGAGGGAGGCGACTTCTTTCTTGCTGATCTTCTCGTAGGTGCCGTCTTCTTTCATCCTCTCAAGCTTGCGGAGCTTCTCTATGCCCTTCCTCAGCGTCTCGAAGTTCGTCAGCATCCCGCCCAGCCAGCGCTGGTTCACGTAATACTGGCCGCACCTTACAGCCTCTTCGGCAATGGAATCCTGCGCCTGTTTCTTCGTCCCGACAAAAAGGACAGGTCTTCCTTCAGCCGCCGTATCCGAAACGAAATTATACGCCTCCTTGAATTTCCGAAGCGTCTTCTGAAGGTCGATAATGTAAATCCCGTTCCTCTCCCCGAAGATATATTTCTTCATCCGGGGGTTCCACCTCTTCGCCTGGTGGCCGAAATGCACCCCGGCCTCCAGAAGCTCCTTCATCGTAATCACCGCCATTTTAAACCTCCTGTGGTTGTTTCCTCCACCCCGGAATCTGAGAGAACCTTGTGTTCTAAAACCGCCCGATGAAATCGGGCAGCTACGCCAAAGGCACCCTCCCTCAGTTCGTAGCCTGCACGGCCCTGCCGGGATGTGCGAGATAAAATATCCGGCTGTCCGCCAGCCGGAAAACCTGCAATTTATAGCATAAAACCCGCGATTATGCAAGGACTTTTTCATGGTAATCCTTGACTTCCACCGCCCGCTGTGCTATTTATTGCAAGTCATTATCGAAGGGAGGAGTGTCATACGTATCAGGGTCTGCACGCTGGCTTCCGGGAGCAAGGGCAACTGCATATTCGTAGAAGGCCTGTCGTCTACGGGCGGCGGCACCAAAATCCTTGTGGACGCGGGTCTTTCCCTCCGGGAGACAAAAGCCAGGCTTAAGGCCATCGGCGTCAGCCCGGAAGAAATCTCCGCAGTAATAATAAGCCACGACCATAGAGATCACGTCCAGGGCTTAGGCCCGCTTGCGCGCGGCCTGAATATCCCGGTATATATTACCGAAAAGACCTGGAAAATCGTCCGCCCGTGGCAGGGTAACGGGTATAAAGTAATAGAGTTCGAAGCCGGGACGGCATTCGAGATTGGCGGCATAACCATCGAGCCTTTTTCCACTCCCCACGACGCGGCGGACCCCGTAGGCTTCTGCTTTTATGCCGGGAATGTAAAGATGGGCCTGGCGACAGACCTCGGCTATGCGACAAGGCTCGTGACGGAGCGGCTGAAGGGCTGCAATCTCCTGCTGCTGGAATCCAACCACGACCCAGTCATGCTTAAAGACGGCCCATACCCGTGGCATATCAAGCAGCGCGTCGCCGGGAAAGAAGGGCACCTCTCGAACGAAGACTCCGCGGCTCTCCTCTCAAACCTAATCCACCCGGGTCTCAGGCGCGTTACGCTTGCCCACATCAGCCAGACAAACAACCTGCCCAGGCTTGCGTATCAATGCGCAATGGAAGCGCTCGCGCGGTGTTCGTACGACGGAGAGATAGGAATCGGCGTGGCGGGACAGAACGTTGTCGGCGAGATAATGGAGGCCTAAGCGTCCTCCACGCGCTCAACGATCATCTCGACTTCGCCATCCGCCCCCATAATCGGGTCGGCATATACCATGAAATCCTGGCCGTCTGCCGAAATCTTCCTCGAAACGGGCTTCTTTGTCCGGACTGCCTCTTTTACGGGGCAGTTCAGCATCGGCTCTTTCATGCTGCACAGCACCCAACTGCACTTCTGGCCGACAATATCCCGGACCTGAAACTTAGCCCACTTTGCGATGGCCTGGTTGGCCATTATTATCGTATGGTCCGTATCCTGTATGTTTATCCTGTACGGCATGGCGTCGAGCACGGTCTGCCACTGGGCCTGGAACGCGGCCAGGACGGCGCTTAAGTTGTCGTTGTCCACGGAAAGCGCAAGGCTGTTGGCGAAACTCGAAATCAGCTTTATGTCCGAGGAGTTATAATCCCTGCCTTCGCCTGAGAAAACCGCAAGCGCTCCCCTGACCATGCCCCTTACAAGCAGGGGCGCCGCTATCCCGGACTTTATACCGTGCAGCCTTATCTCCTCAGGCACCAGGAAGCGCTTTTCTTCAGCGAAGTTCCTCACCACGGCGGCTTTTTTTATCTCCGAGACATAAGAGACAAGCCCTACGCTCCTCGACATCCCGCAGACCCTGAGTTCCTCGGCTTCCTTGTCGTTCAAGGCCGCGACATAAAGCTTCCCGCCATCCTGTCCCGTTACCTTCAGCACGGATGCCATTCCCTCCATGCTGTTCATAACTATCTCAAGCGCAGACTTGAATCTCTCCTCATGGGACTTGACGGTAAGAAGCGCGGCGGAAAAGGCGTTGAGCGCAAAAAATTCCTTGTTCTGATGCACCACTTCCCTGGCAAGCCTGTGAAGCTCCTGTTCCGCAGGCATCATGTTCAGCGCCTTGTTTATGGCGGAGAAGAGTTTGTGGGACGCGAAGGGCTTTCTTAA
>JAKAHE010000068.1 GCA_021815285.1 Nitrospirota bacterium | reverse complement strand
GGCCCAATGCAGCCTTCGGCAACGGCACGACGTCGCACCCTGTCTTCATAGACGTTACAGCCGGCGGGTGCAATGTTCCGACCTACGGCAACATAACAGGCCGCTTCTCGAACATGATGGGAACGCATCTCGACTCCGGGAAGATAGTCTGCAACACCTGTCACAACTCCATGGAGAAGACGGAAGACCCGGGCAGGACATGGGAGATGACGACGCAGTTCGGAGGCTATACGACCTTCGCGCTTCAGAACGGCGGCTGGTCATGGTATAACTACCTCATCCCGAACTGCTATACCTCCATAACTCTCGAGGCCGCCCCGACATATGTCGAGACGAGGCGCGCGGCGGAGGCGCCGCAGGACGACTTTACCTATTCATACAATAACGGCACCGTAACGCTTCACCAGCCGGTCTCCGGCTACGTATACGTATCGCTCGATTTTCCGTATCTGAGGGTGGACAATACGGACAACGCGATGTGCCTGGACTGCCACAACACCGGGACGCACCAGGACGAGAACTGCCTTACCTGCCACCAGATGCACAACTACCAGAACCTGCACGGCATACGCTCCGTCATAATGACGCCTAACAGCGGCCTTAAGAAGGTCGTCTTCCTGAGCTACACCGGCGACAACTCCTTTGCCGACAGCGACTCGGACAGGGACGGCATCTGCGAGGTCTGCCATACCACAACGAAGTATTACAGGAACTACACGACCGCGTTCGTAAACCACTCCGGCGGTTTCGATTACGACCGCACCAACTGCACCCTCTGCCATACCCACGACAGCGGCTTTGCGAAATATTGATTTCAAATCCTTCCGCTTGACTTTCAATGTTTTTTATCCTTATACTGTAATTTTAAAACGAACAGCGGATTCTTCGCTTCGCTCAGAATGACAGGCTTAATTTAGCTGTCATTCCCGCCCCGGCTTTAAGCATTACCTAAGGCAGGCTCCGGCGGGAATCCAGGTTGTCATTCTGAGGCCTTAGCCGAAGAATCTGGTTTGGATGTAGCTGCCCCATTCATGGGGCGCATTTTTAAAATCGCCTGATAAATCAGGCAGCTACAAAATGCACAGTGGCCGGGGAGAGGGTGGACTTTGAAAGACAAACTCATCTGCATCATCCATTACGCGCTCCTGAAGGCGAAGGAAAAAGGAGACCTGTCTATCCAGGAAATCCCTTCGATAGTCCTCGAAGTCCCGAAGGAAGAGGGACACGGCGATTTCGCCACGACCGTCGCGCTCTCGCTTGCTAAATCCGAGAAGAAGCCGCCCCGGAAAATTGCCGAGATAATAAAGGACGCGATTGAAGACAGTGGCGGCATCCTCGAGAGGATTGAGATCGCCGGGCCGGGATATATAAATTTTTTCATAAAGGATTCGGCGTGGCTCTCCGTCCTTAGTGAGATCGAGGGCAAGGGCGCGAACTACGGGCGCTCGGATATAGGGAAGTCAAAGCCCGTGCAGATTGAGTTCGTCTCCGCGAACCCCACCGGGCCTCTGCACATCGGGCATGGCCGCGGCGCGGCTGTCGGGGATTCGCTCGCAAGACTCCTGTCCTTCGCCGGCTATGACGTAAAGCGCGAGTTCTATATAAACGACTTCGGATCTCAGGTGGAGAACCTTGGCAACAGCATATATTTCAAATACCGTGAGCTATCCGGCGACAATGAAGCGGCGAAGGTAGTCCGCGCGGAAGCGGCTGACGATGAAACTCCCGGCGCGCAGGATACGTCCAACCTCTACCTCGGCGAATATATAACCGACCTTGCGAAAGATTTCATTGCGAGGCCGGAATTCCAAGCGCTTCCCGAGGACGAGAAAAAAATCTACTGCCGCGAAGAAGGCATCAAAATGATGCTCCGGCAGATAGGGGAGACCCTTTTAAAATTCGGCGTATCTTTCGACGAGTGGTATAGCGAGAGAAAACTCTACGACCCGAAGAACAACCTTGTCCGTGCTGCGATTGACGAGCTTCGTGAAAAAGGTCTGGTCTTTGAGGATGGCGGCGCGGTCTGGCTGACGACTACCAGGTTCGGAGACGACAAGGACAGGGTGCTGATACGGAACAACGGCCAGACGACCTACTTCGCCTCCGACATCGCGTATCACCGGGACAAGTTCATGCGCGGCTTCCGGGAAATCGTTGACGTCTGGGGCGCCGACCACCACGGCTACATCCCCCGCATGAAGGCCGCTATACAGGCCCTTGGGCATGACCCCGACGAGTTCAATGTCCTGCTCGTCCAGCTCGTAAACCTCATGCGCGAGGGCCAGCCTGTGAAGATGTCCAAGCGCGCCGGGACGTTCGTTACGCTCGAAGAGGTGATGGACGAGGTCGGCACGGACGCCTGCCGCTTCACGTTTCTGCTGAGGCGCCCGGACTCGCACCTCGACTTCGATTTGGACTTGGTAAAAAGCCAGTCATCGGAGAACCCGGTCTACTACGTCCAGTATGCCCATGCGCGGCTCTCGTCGGTATTCCGCCAGGCGGCTGAGAAGGGTATCGTTCTCCCGCCCATAGAAAAAGTCAACCTCTCTCGTCTTTCGCTGCCGGAGGAGCTTGCCATCATAAAACGGTTGTCCGTATTCCCGGAGCTCGTGGAAAAGGCCGCCGAGGCGAAAGAGCCGCACAGGCTTACGTATTACCTTCAGGAACTTGCGGGCGAACTGCACGGCTATTACTTCAGGCACAAGTTCATCTCGGACGACCTGGAACTTACGTACGCCCGTATGCATCTCGTGAAGGCCGTCCGGCAGGTAATCGCGACCGCGCTCGGTCTGCTTGGCGTCAGCGCGCCGGAGAGCATGTAGTGGCTTAAGTTCATTGCGTCAGAGTTGTCATTCTGGGTATAGCGAAGAATCGAAGTTGTAGCTGCCCGATTTATCTGGCGCATATAAAATCGCCCCATGAATGGGGCAGCTACATAAGAATCCCGTGAACCGCATTTATGTTTTTCCAACTTGAGATATCCCTTCCCGACGCCCTCCGCGAACCCGTAACCGCCGTTCTGTACGACCGCGGCTGCGCGGGAATCGAGGAACGGGACGACGCGCTGATTGCATATTTCCCGGACAGCATGAATCCGGACGAGATAACGGTCTCTCTATCCGAATTCCACGGACTGACAATTTCCCGTGAGGCCGTCGAAGAGATTGACTGGCAGGCGGCGTGGAAGGAGAGTTTCGAGTGCGTCCGCGCGGCAGGGTTCCTTATATGCCCGCCGTGGAGAGTTAATAACAGTCATTCCCGCGAAAGCGGTAATCCAGATGAGACCCTTCTGCTTATCGACCCGGGAAACGCCTTCGGCGCGGGAGATCACGTAACCACGCTCACGGTTCTGAAACTCCTCGGGCGGTGGGCCGACGGGCGGGACAACCTCGCTGAAGAATCGCTCCTCGACATCGGCACAGGCACGGGAATCCTTGCCATAGCCGCGCGGATAATGGGTGTCGGGAGCGTTACGGCGGTGGATACGGACATAAGCTCGGTCGAGGCTGCGGAGAAAAATTTCGCCCTCAACGGCATAACAGGCGGCGCGCGCATAATCCACGGGAGCATTCAGGACGCAATGGCCGAATACGACATAATCCTTGCGAACCTCTTCCTCGAGCCTCTGCTTGGGCTTATGCGCCCGATTGCAGATGCGCTTTCGCCCGGCGGCGCGCTGATAATCTCCGGGCTTCTTGCGGGTCAGGAAGAGGCGGTGTTAAAAGAAGCGGCGAGATACGGACTTTCGTTAAGCGATAGCATCGTTTCCGCCGCCGGTCGCCCGGCCTGGTTCAGCGGGATGCTTAGGCGCACGCAATAAATTGCGCCCCTGCAATGAAATGCTGCGTCCCGCGTCCGTCGTTCCCGAATGATTCCATCGGGAATCCAGGAATTTTCATAAATCCTTTCTTACTCCCCTATCCGGGACGGCCCCTGCCCGTGTTCCGGGGCGTAATCCGGCCCCGGAGCGGGCGAGGTTGTCTCGTTCTGCATGGGGGCCGCCTCAGGCTGGACATTGCTCGGCAGACTGACTGTGGACGCCTTCGCCCCGGAAAATTCCTGTGTTGGCGGCGCCGGGAAATTCTCATAAGGGACTTTAAAATCCTTTACGTAATTCTGCATGAAATCAAGCCATATCGGCAGGGCGGCCCTTGCGCCGCTCTCACGGTTTCCGATGGTCTTGTGGTCGTCGTAGCCCACCCAGACCGCCGTTAACATGCTTGGGACGTAGCCTATGAACCAGGCGTCGTTGAAGTTTGACGTGGTGCCCGTCTTGCCCGCCGCAGGTCTTCCGAGCGCGGAGGCTTCGTAGCCCGTGCCGAATTTCACCACGCCTGTCAGCATGTCCGTCATCTCCGCCGCGGTGGCCGCAGAAATCGCCTGCCTTGTCGCAGGCGGCGTGTCGTCCACAACCCGCCCGTCCCTGTTCGTAATCTTTATGATGCCGGTAGGGGCGGTATAGATGCCGTAGTTGTCGAATACGGAATATGCGCCGGCCATCTCCATCACCGTAACGTCCGACGCGCCGAGCGCAAGCGGCAGGTAAGGCGCGAGAGGCGTGGAGATACCGAGCTTCCTCGCGTATTCGATTGCCGTCGGGATGCCGACCTGCGCCAGGAGCTTCACGGCCACGACGTTAATGGAAAGCGCGAGCGCGCGTCTCAGGGGCACCATACCCTCGAACTTGCGGTCGTAGTTGGTCGGGCTCCACATGACGCCCGGGCGCGAGCCGGGGTAGGATACCGGGGCGTCGAGGATGGTATAGTCCGGGCCCAGACCCTTGTCGAGCGCGGCGCAGTATACTATGGCCTTGAATGCGGAGCCGGGCTGCCGCATGGCCTGGGTCGTGCGGTTGAACTCGCTTTCGGCGTAATCCCTGCCTCCCACCATGGCCCGGATATAGCCGGTATTAGGCTCTATTGCCAGAAGCGCGCCCTGTATCGGCTCCCTTTCGTGCGGATGTCTTTTGTCAAGCTTTTCGAGGCCCTTTTCAACGGCCTTCTCGGCGATCTGCTGCATCTGCCAGTTGAGCGTCGTAAATACGTTCAGGCCGCCTCTGTACAGGGCAGTCTGCCCGAATTTCTCGTCCAGCATCTGGCGTATATACTCCACGAAATACGGCGCCTTGTAGTCCTCTTTCGGTTCCGGGATGCGCACGAAAGGTTCTTTTTCCGCCGCAATCATCTGCGCTTTGGTTATGAACCCCTCGTCGTACATGCGCCCCAGGACGTGCGCGCGGCGGGAATACGCGAGATGGAGGTCGTTAAGCGGCGAGTATTTCGTCGGCGCGGCGGGAAGCCCGGCGAGCATCGCGCCCTCGGCAAGGGTCAGGTTTCCTACGGATTTCCCGAAATACCTCTGCGACGCGGCCTCGATGCCGTAGGCTCCGCTTCCGAGGTATACCTGGTTCAAGTAGAGTCCGAGTATCTCGTCCTTTGTGTAATGACGCTCTATCTGCAAGGCCAGGAACGCCTCTTTTATCTTCCGCGTGAAGGTCTTCTGCGGGCTTAGGAACATCATCTTGGCGAGCTGCTGGGTGATGCTGGAGCCGCCCTGGGCGAGCCTGCCTGTGCGGATGTCCTTGTATGCAGCGCGGATGATGCCGGTTATGTCTATGCCGGAGTGGGAGTAGAAGCGCGGGTCCTCGACGGCGAGGAAGGCGTCTATGACGTTCTTCGGGACGGATGAGATGGAAACCGGTATGCGGTTCTGCGTATAGAACTCCGCCAGGAGCTCTCCGTCGGCGGAGAATATGCGGGTGGTGGCGCTGGGTTGGTACTGCTCCAGGGCCGTTACTTCCGGCAGCTCACCGATATGCGCGAAGATTATCCCCGCGACGGCCCCAATGAGCACCGCCACAGCCGCCCCCGCGAGCAGGAGTTTTGTAAAAAATTTCATGCGAGAATTATAAACCGATTTCTATCCGATGTAAAGCGCGGGGAAAGGGCAACTCTCTTCCCTGTCCCATCCCGGCGGCGGGAGAGCAGTAAAGAAAAACCGGAGTTTTATTCATAAATTGGCGATTGACTCCAGGAGTAAAGCTCATTGGTCGGGAAAGTTCACTGTCGATAGCAGTTACGGATTATTACTGGAACCTGTGGATTGTTAAGGCATAAGTGAGAAAAAATCGCATTTTTTCTCCGGTATCGAAAACGGGGCGAAAACAGGCCGTTTTCGGCCTGTTTTATGCAAAAACGGGTGCGCGGGGAAGCGGTGTTTTTTTTAATCCGGATATTTGAGGGGTCATAATAAATCTGCCGTTGACACGGGGGACTCATTTGTGCTAAAAAAGTAGTCTGCATTTATAGTTAGGGGATTTTTTATGGCGCTTGTGAATTACGCTACAAGAGAGATAAACGCAAAAATAGTCTACTACGGCCCCGGTCTGTCCGGCAAGACCACGAACATCCAGAGCGTCTACGAGAAGGTGAGGCCGGACAACAGGGGAAAGCTGATTTCCCTTTCAACTCAAGGAGATAGGACGCTCTTCTTCGACTTTCTGCCCGTGGAACTCGGCAGAATAAAAGGCTTCAGGACGCGTTTTCATCTCTATACCGTGCCCGGCCAGGTGTTCTATAACTCCACGAGAAAGCTGGTTCTAAAGGGCGCGGATGGTGTTGTTTTCGTTGCGGATTCCCAATCCGCCATGATGAACGAGAACGCGCAGTCGCTTGAAAACCTCAAGCGTAACCTCTCGGACATGGGCGTAAATATCTCGCAATTTCCGATAGTTATACAGTATAACAAGAGAGACCTCCCGGACGCCGCGCCCGTCGATGATATGGAAAATTACCTTAATCCGCAAGGGCTTCCGTACTTCGAGGCCTCAGCCGTAAATGGCGACGGAGTCCTCCCGACCCTCACTGCGATAGTAAAATATATCCTGCACGAACTGAAACAGGACCCCGACGGCCACCAGATTAATTTCGAGGAGATGGCCGCCGAGAGCGCGGGAGCCGGTAACTCCGCGGAAGATATTGAAAAAGATATAATAAAAGTAAAGGCGTCAGTCCCCGCCCCGGATATATCGTTGCCCGGCCAGGAGCCGGAGGTTGCGGAACATGAACAGGAACCGGAGCCGCAGCCGGAGATACCGCCGATACCTCTGTCGATAACGGAAGATATTGAAGATATTGCTTTTCCTGAGCCGGAAGAGCCTTTTGCGGTCATGTCCGAGCCGGTTCCGGAGATTTTCTCTGAAAATATCGAAGCGCAGGCGCAGGATAGGCCGGAAGAAGCCGTCGATATGCTCCCGCAGGACGAACCACAGCCGGAACAGCCCGCCGCAGAGTGCGCGCCCGGGTCATCAGCGGGTAATATAAAGGGCGATTGGATAGCTGATCATGCGCCGGAGGCCGAAGAGATACTTTCTTATGACAAGCCCAGGGCCAGGGCGCTGGGAGGCTCCAGGCTCGCTTTCACGCTACCGGTGCATCTCACAATGCATGAGGGCGGGACCAAAGAGGTAATGCTTAAGGTGGCGCTCGACGTGGAACTCTCCGGCGAGGGGGCGGAAGCGATAAAGTCGGTGGAGATAATGCCGCCCGGGCTGAAGCCGCTCGACAGGCTCCAGCCTGTTGACAGGCCAAAGGAGCCTCCGAGCCTGCCTGACGCAGGCCAGCCGGACGAGGAATTCGCCATTCCGCAGCCGAATCCGGACGACCTGTGCGACAAGCCTCCGGAAAGACTGGCGGACAGAAGGGCGGCGAGGGCGCTTCAGAAAAAAAACAAAACAATGTTCCAAAGGATTTTTGGACGTTAAATTTGAGAGGATTGGATAATGTCAGGGCATTCAAAGTGGGCTACAACAAAGCATAAAAAGGGCGCGGCGGACGCCAAGAGGGGCAAGGTATTCACGAAGATAACCAAGGAGCTGACAGTCGCGGCGAAGCTCGGCGGCGGAGACCCGGGAGGGAACCCGCGCCTAAGAACTGCGATAGAAAAGGCCAAGGAAGCCAACATGCCCCAGGACAACATCAAGCGGGCGATACAGAAAGGCACGGGCGAGCTTCCGGGCGTGTCGTACGACGAGATAACCTACGAAGGCTACGGTCCCGGCGGGGTTGCGCTGCTCATAGAGTGCCTTACGGACAACAAGAACCGCACGGTCTCGGAGGTGCGGCATGTCCTCAGCAAAAACAACGGGAGCATGGGCGAGTCCGGGTGCGTTTCCTGGATGTTTACGCAGAAGGGCTATATCCTTGTGGACAAGAAGAACGCGGACGAAGACGCCCTCCTGACCATCGCGCTCGATGCGGGCGCGGAGGATATGAAATCCGAGCCGGAGGAGGCCAATTACGAGATAATAACGGCCCCGCAGGACTTCGAGACGGTAAAGAAAGCCGTGCAGGACAAGGGCGTGAAGTTCGAGAGCGCGGAAGTTACAATGATTCCCCAGACGTACGTCCGCCTCGAAGGCAGGGAGGCGGAGCAGATGATAAAACTCATGGACGCGCTCGAAGACAACGACGACGTTCAGAACATATACGCGAACTTCGACATCCCCGACGACGTCATGGAGAAGATAGCCTAAAGTGGAGTAAGAAGCTGTCATTGCGAGGAGCGGATGCGACGCGGCAATCCCGGATTTTAAAACCGGAGATTGCTTCGCTACGCTCGCAATGACAAGAAAGCGCCTGGCGCCTACGGAATAGGTGGTGGCTTGCGAGTGCTTGGAATCGACCCCGGAAGCGTGACGAGCGGTTTCGGGGTCATAGACGGGGAAGGGAGCCGTATGAGTTTCGTGGAGGCCGGGCACATCGGGGCCTCCTCCCGCCTGCCGTTCCCGGAGCGCCTCAAAAAAATGTACGAGGGCATAGGGGAGATAATTTCAAGACACAGGCCGGACGCCGTGGCCGTGGAGAACGTGTTCTTCGCAAGGAACGTCAATTCCGCCCTTAAGCTCGGACACGCAAGGGGCGTGGCGCTTCTCGCGGCTGTAAACTCAAGCCTCCCCATATTCGAATATACCCCTGCGGAGATAAAGCAGTCCGTCGTTGGCTACGGCAATGCCGAAAAGACGCAGGTGCGGCAGATGGTGAAGACGCTGCTCAAACTTTCCAGCCTTCCGGAGCCTCTCGACGCCTCGGACGCCCTCGCCTGCGCTATATGCCACATCCACAGCGCAGGGATGAAGGGCGCCATCCGCGCCGCGACCTCCAAAATCTCCCGGAGGCCCTGATGATTGCCCGCATAACCGGGAATTTAATCTCGAAAGACCCCTCAAATGTCGTAATCGACGTCCACGGCGTGGGCTACAGGGCGTTTATACCGCTATCCTCATTCTACGGCCTGCCGGACACGGGCAGCCAGCTCTCGCTTCATATCCATACGCATGTCCGCGAGGACGCGATACTTCTCTACGGTTTTCTTACACAGAGGGAGAAGGAACTGTTCCTCGCGCTCATAGCCGTCTCCGGCATCGGCCCGAAGGTCGCGCTCGCTATAATCTCAGGTCTGCCAGCCGAAGAGCTTGCCGATGCTATCGCCAGGGGCGACCAGAAGAAAATATCCACCATACCGGGCGTCGGGCCGAAGACCGCCGCGCGGGTTGTCCTTGAACTGAAGGACAAGGTCGCGGCCATAGGCGCGGTGGATTCCGGGCCGTGTCCTGCTCCCGGCGGCCAGAGGGACGAGGCCGTCTCCGCGCTTGTCAATCTCGGCTATAAAAAGAACATGGCCGAGGACGCCGTGAAGAAAATCTGCGCCGCGCACGGAGACGATATGGCGCTTGAGTTATTGATAAAGGAAGCTCTGAAAATATTGTCCCGCTGATTTTTCCGTCTTTTCAAATCCGCTTTTCCAGCTATACTTAAACTTAAGCTAACACGAAAGTGAATTACCCCGCGTCAAGACGCGGGGCATCTTTAGCGCAGATGAAAATCAATCTGCGCAGGCGATTGCGTCTCATCTCGATGGTGCCTGATGTACTTCTCTATCATCGCGGAGGTTAATTTGT
>JAKAHE010000067.1 GCA_021815285.1 Nitrospirota bacterium | reverse complement strand
TACCAAGTCTTTCCTGGTCTACCTTGGTCTTGGGCTCTATGGCTACGGATATAACCGGTTCCGGAAATTCCATCGCCTCAAGAATGACGGGATGGCTGGGATCGCAGAGAGTGTCACCGGTGATTGTGTTTTTCAACCCGACTGCCGCGGCGATGTCACCCGCCATTACGACATCGATATCTTCTCTTTTGTTGGCGTGCATCTTGAGGATGCGGCCAACCCGCTCCTTGCTGTCCTTTGTAGCGTTATATATGTAGGAACCCGCGTTCATCGTGCCGGAGTATACCCTGAAGAACGTAAGCTGACCGACGAACGGGTCCGCCATTATCTTGAATGCCAGGGCGGAGAAGGGTTCGCTGTCGTCAGCCTTGCGCGTAATTTCGTCGCCCGTGCCCGGATGCTTTCCGACTACCGGGGGGACATCCAGGGGAGAAGGCAGGTAATCCACAACCGCGTCGAGGAGCGGCTGAACGCCTTTATTCTTGAAGGCTGTCCCGCAGAGACACGGGGTTATTTTGAGCTCGACGGTACCCCTGCGAAGGGCGGCCTTTATCTCTTCCTCGGATATGGTCTCGCCGCCCAGATATTTTTCCATCAGGGCATCGTCAACATCCGAGAGGGCCTCTATCATCTTCTCGTGGTACTCATGCGCCTGGTCCTTCATGTCCTCGGGGATTTCCGTCTCGTCGAACTTCGCGCCAAGAGTTTCATCCAGGAAAAGTACGGCCTTCATGCGGACGAGGTCTATTACGCCCTTGAAATTCTCTTCCCTGCCTATAGGAAGTTGGATTGCAACGGGTTTCGTCCCAAGACGGTCTATCATGGTCTGGACAGAGCGGTAGAAATCAGCACCAGTCCTGTCCATTTTATTCATAAAAGCAATCCTGGGAACGGCATATTTGTCCGCCTGCCGCCACACTGTCTCGGACTGGGGCTCTACCCCGGCGACGGAATCGAAGACTGCAACGGCGCCGTCCAGCACACGGAGAGATCGCTCGACCTCAATTGTGAAATCGACATGGCCCGGCGTGTCTATTATATTTATGCGCTTCCCCTTCCAAAAACACGTTGTGGCGGCGGATGTAATGGTAATGCCGCGCTCCTGCTCCTGGACCATCCAGTCCATTACGGCAGTGCCTTCATGCACTTCGCCTATCTTATAGGACACGCCGGTATAGTAGAGGATGCGCTCGGTCGTCGTGGTCTTGCCAGCGTCGATATGCGCCATTATCCCTATATTCCGGGTATCCTCGAGAGAATACTGCCTTTTCACTTTTGCCGTACCCGATGTTTTTTCAGCTGCCTGTGCCATCTATAATTTCTACCACCTGTAATGCGCAAAGGCCTTGTTGGCCTCAGCCATCTTGTGGGTATCCTCCTTCTTCCTTACTGCCGCCCCGGTGTTGTTCGCCGCATCCAGAAGCTCCGCCGCGAGCCGCTCCCTCATCGTCTTTTCGCCCCTCTTGCGGGCGAATGTGATAAGCCACCTTATCCCCAGGGCCATCCTTCTGTTCGGGCGGATGTCCACCGGAACCTGGTAAGATGCGCCGCCGACCCTGCGTGATTTTACCTCTACCGCAGGTTTTACGTTATCGAGGGCGGTTTTGAAAGTCTTCAAAGGGTCGCCGCCGGTCTTGTCCTTTATAATATCGAAAGCACCGTAAGTTATATGTTCCGCAACGCTTTTCTTGCCTTCCATCATAAGGCAGTTCATGAACTTGCCGACCAGCTTGTTATTGAATTTCGGGTCCGGGAGGATTTCCCTCTTCGCAACTTCTCTTCTTCTCGGCATCTCTTTCCTCCTTAGGCCTTGGGCCGCTTGGCGCCGTATTTGGAACGGCCCTGCTTGCGGTCAGCCACGCCCGTGGTATCCAAGGTCCCGCGGATGATATGGTATCTGACTCCTGGAAGATCCTTGACCCTGCCTCCCCTGATAAGAACTATCGAGTGCTCCTGGAGGTTATGTCCCACACCCGGGATATAGGTGGTGACTTCCATCTGGTTCGTGAGCCTTACCCTCGCCACCTTTCGAAGCGCCGAGTTCGGCTTTTTGGGCGTTGTCGTGTAAACCCTTACGCACACGCCCCTTTTCTGAGGACAACTTTTCAGGGCAGGGCTTTTGCTCTTTATGGAGACTTTCTCCCTGCTGCTCCTCACTAACTGGTTAATTGTCGGCACACCCAACCTCCAGGAAACGTTCTTTCAAAAAATACCTGTGCTTTTTTAGATAGTTAGCAAAATCAAAATCTCTGGCAAAAAACTTGCGGATTATATCTCAAATAAACTTGCAATGTCAAGCATTAATTATACACAAAAGAAATTAAAAATAAAGGCGGGCATCCCCGCGGGGATGGGGACGCCCGGCCATCTCGTCACGGCTGCAAATCTTTGAGGATTTACCCTTTTATTTCAATCAGTTGGCCGCCACGGTCTCCTTTTCAGGAAGCTCCATGTCCTTCGGAAGGGCATATGTATCTCTGTAACTGGCGGAACCAGTGCCCGCGGGGATAAGTCTGCCCATTATGACATTTTCCTTTAGACCGAGCAGTTTATCTACGGAACCCGTAATGGCCGCCTCTGTCAGCACCCTTGTTGTCTCCTGGAAGGAGGCCGCAGAGATAAAGCTGTCGGTAGATAGCGACGCCTTGGTTATGCCGAGGAGAATCGGTTTGCCGACAGAGGCCCTGGCCTTGCGGTATATCGCGGGCCTTCCGCCCTTCGCCTCTATCTTTATGTTCACCTCTTCTATGACCTTCGGGTCTATAAGCTCGCCAAGCATGTAATCCGTATCACCCGGGTCTTCCACCTTAACCTGCTTCACGACGAAGTTGTTCTCGTCGATGAAAGCGAATTTATCCACCTGCTCTCCGGGCAGGAAACGTGTGTCGCCCGCGTCTTCCAGCTTTACTTTCCTCAGCATCTGCCGGACAATGACCTCGATGTGCTTGTCGTTTATCGACACGCCCTGGAGCCGGTAGACCTGCTGGACCTGGTCAACCAGGTATTTCTGGAGCTCTTTCGGGCCCATGATGTCGAGGATGTCGTGCGGGTCAACCGAACCGTCCATAAGAGGCTCGCCAGCGATAACCCAGTCGCCCTCGTGGACGTTGACGTGCTTGCCTTTCGGAATGAGATATTCCTTCTCGTCGCCCAGCGCGCCCTTGACGATTACCCGCCTCATGCCCTTTACAAACCCGCCGTACTCGACGGTGCCGTCTATCTCGGAAATTACCGCCTGCTCCTTCGGGCGCCTGGCTTCGAAAAGCTCGGCCACGCGGGGCAGACCTCCGGTGATGTCCTTGGTCTTGGTCGTCTCCCTCGGTATCTTAACCAGTATGTCGCCGGGGCTTACGGTATCGCCCTTTTCCACAAGTATATGCGCTCCGGCTGGCAGGAGGTATCTCGCCACCGCGTTGGTGCCGGGTATCTTCGCGGTCTTGCCGGTTTCGTCCTTTATCGATATGCGCGGCCTCATGTTCGCCGGATAGTCGATTATGACTTTATGGGAAAGACCTGTCGTCTCATCGACTTCCTCGCGCATTGTCGAGCCTTCGATGATGTCGCCCAAAGCAATCTTACCGCCGACTTCAGTCAGTATCGGAGTGGAATACGGGTCCCAATCGACAAGTATCTGGCTCTCTTTTACCTTCTGCTTGTCGGTAACGTGCAGGTTTGCGCCGTAGGTAATCATGTAGCGCTCTTTTTCGCGGCCAGACGAATCGCGTATTGCTATCTTGCCGTTTCGGTTCATCACGATGATACTGCCGTCTTCCTTCTTTATCGTATGGAGGTTTATATACTCCACGATACCAGCGTTCTTCGCCGTAAGTTTCGTCTGCTCGACGACCTTGGACGCCGTTCCGCCGATATGGAAGGTTCTCATGGTAAGCTGCGTGCCCGGCTCACCGATTGACTGCGCCGCAATTATGCCGACGGCCTCGCCGATGTCTACCAGGTGGCCCCTGGCCAGGTCTCGTCCGTAACACATCTTGCACACGCCACGCCTGGTCTGACATGTCAGAACCGAGCGTATCTTCACGCGGTCGATACCCGCGTCCACTATCCTCTTAAGGTTGTCTTCCGTAATCTCCGTATTGGCCGGGACAAGCTTTTCGCCGGTTACCGGGTCAAGTATGTCTTCCGAATTCACCCTTCCCAGTAGCCTCTCGTCAAGCGGCTCGATTATCTCTCCACCTTCCACAAGAGCCGTAACCTGGATGCCGTCAACAGTGCCGCAATCCTCCTCGGTTATGATTACGTCCTGCGCGACATCGACAAGTCTCCTTGTGAGGTAACCGGAGTTTGCCGTCTTTAGCGCGGTGTCGGCAAGACCCTTCCTCGCGCCATGCGTCGAGATGAAGTATTCCAGAACCTTCAGGCCCTCGCGGAAGTTCGCCTGGATGGGCGCTTCGATGATTTCGCCGGAAGGCTTGGCCATGAGTCCCCTCATCCCGGCCAGCTGACGGAGCTGCTGCGCGCTGCCCCTCGCGCCGGAGTCGGCCATCATGAATATCGAATTGAAAGACCGCTTCTGGTCCTGCGGAATACCCTCGACCTCGTCGTCGATTCCGAGTTCGTTCATCATCTCGGATGCGATGGTCTCCGTAACGGACGCCCAGATGTCGATGACCTTGTTATAACGCTCGCCGTTCGTGATAAGACCGTCCGCATACTGCTTCTGAATCTCCATGACCTGCTTCTCCGCCTGCGCAATAAGCTCGTGCTTGTGCGTCGGGATGTGCATGTCGTTCATGCATATGGAGATGCCAGCTTCGTTCGCATACTTGAAACCTATGTCCTTCAGGTTGTCCATCAGTGTAACGGTCGCCCTCGCGCCGGATTGTCGGTATGAGGCGTCGATAAGCCGGGAGATTTCCTTCTTGTTCATCTCTTTGTTCACGAGGTCGAAGGAAAGTCCTTCCGGCAGTATCTCCGAAATTATCACGCGGCCAACCGTCGTATCCACGAGCTTGCCGTCTATCCTTACCTTTATCTTCGCATGTTTCGCCACGACGCCGTGGTCGTAGGCTATACGCACCTCATCTGGACCGGAGAACTTCATACCCTCGCCGCGCGCGTTCGGGCGCACCTTGCTCAAGTAGTATACGCCGAGCACCATGTCCTGCGACGGCACGGTAATCGGACGCCCGTTGGCCGGGGAAAGTATGTTGTTGACGGATAGCATCAGCACCCTGGCTTCGACCTGAGCCTCTATCGAGAGCGGCACGTGCACCGCCATCTGGTCGCCGTCGAAGTCCGCGTTAAATGCGGTGCAGACGAGCGGGTGAAGCCTGATGGCCTTGCCGGAAACCAGCACAGGGTCGAACGCCTGTATGCCCAGCCTGTGCAGGGTCGGGGCGCGGTTAAGCATTACCGGGTGTTCCCGGATGACTTCTTCCAGGACATCCCAGACCTCCGGCCTCTCGCGCTCGACCATCTTCTTCGCGCTCTTTATCGTTGTGCAGTATCCCTTCTCTTCAAGCCGATTAAAGATGAAAGGTTTGAATAATTCAAGAGCCATCTTCTTCGGCAGGCCGCACTGGTTGAGCTTCAGTTCCGGGCCGACAACTATGACGGAACGACCGGAGTAGTCCACGCGCTTGCCGAGAAGGTTCTGGCGGAAGCGGCCCTGTTTGCCCTTCAGCATGTCGGAAAGCGACTTGAGCGGCCTTTTGTTCGGGCCGCGCAAAATCCTGCCACGCCTACCATTGTCGAAGAGCGCATCGACAGCTTCCTGGAGCATCCTCTTCTCGTTGCGGATTATTACGCTCGGTGCCTTCAGTTCTTCCAGTCTTTTAAGGCGGTTGTTTCTGTTTATCACGCGCCTGTAGAGGTCGTTTAGGTCTGATGTCGCAAACCTTCCGCCTTCCAGGGGTACAAGAGGCCTAAGCTCCGGCGGTATTACCGGTATCACGTCGAGTATCATCCACTCAGGCTTGTTCCCGGATTTTCTGAACGCTTCGACTACCTTCAGGCGCTTTGTCAGCTTTTTCTTTACGGCGGATGAGTTCGCCATCTCTATTTTTACGTGTAAATCCTGCGCAAGCTCTTCGAGGTTTATATGTCTGAGCAACTCCCTTATAGCCTGCGCGCCCATGTCCGCCTTGAAACGGCTCCCGTATTCCTGGAGAAGTTTCCTGTATTTCTCCTCAGTCAGGAGCTCCTTTTCGTTCAACGGCGTATCGCCAGGGTCGATTACGACATAAGACTCGAAATACAGAACCTTCTCAAGGTGCCTGAGCGTCATGTCGAGAAGGTTGCCAATCCTCGACGGAAGACCTTTAAGGAACCAGATATGCGCGACTGGAGAGGCAAGCTCTATATGGCCCATCCTCTCACGGCGGACCTTGGACTGTATAACCTCGACGCCGCACTTGTCGCATACTACGCCCCTGTGCTTCATGCGCTTGTATTTGCCGCAGTTGCACTCCCAGTCCTTTGTCGGGCCAAATATCTTCGCGCAGAAAAGGCCGTCCCTCTCAGGCTTGAAAGAGCGGTAGTTTATGGTCTCCGGCTTTTTCACCTCGCCATGCGACCACGACCTTATCTTTTCGGGAGACGCGACCCGTATCTTTATCGCGTCGAATGTTACCGGTTCTCTCGGTTTGTCGAAAAGGCTGTATATATCGTCCAATTCACTACCTCCGATAGATGGATAACACCATCCTTCTTTATTACTTCACTTCCTCAAGGAGCTCCACGTCCAGACAGAGGCTCTGGAGTTCCTTGATGAGAACGTTGAAAGACTCTGGAAGCCCCGGCTCAAGGGTGCTCTCGCCCTTGACTATGGCTTCATATATCTTGGCGCGCCCGGAGACGTCGTCAGATTTGACCGTAAGGAACTCCTGAAGAGTGTATGCCGCGCCGTATGCCTGCAAAGCCCAGACCTCCATCTCTCCAAGCCTCTGTCCGCCGAACTGCGCCTTGCCTCCAAGCGGTTGCTGCGTAACGAGCGAGTACGGCCCTATGGAGCGGGCGTGCAGTTTGTCGTCAACGAGGTGGTGGAGCTTCAGCATATACATGTTGCCCACGGTTACCTTCCTGTCGAAAGGCTCCCCTGTCCTTCCGTCGTACAGCGTAATCTGGCCTGTCTTCGGAAGTCCCGCCTCGGCCAGCATGTTCCTTATCTGCCCTTCGGTTGCTCCGTCGAAGACGGGGGTGGATACCGCTATCCCCAAGGCCTTCGCGGCCCAGCCCAGGTGCGTCTCGAGTATCTGGCCGACGTTCATTCGGGACGGGACGCCAAGCGGATTCAGGACTATGTCTACCGGCGTTCCATCCGGAAGATACGGGAGGTCTTCCTCCGGCAATATCCTTGAAACAACGCCCTTGTTTCCGTGCCGCCCGGCCATTTTATCGCCGACGGAGAGCTTCCTCTTCATTGCGATATAAACCTTGACAAGCTTTATGACGCCCGGCGGGAGTTCGTCTCCCTTTTTCAGTCGGCCAATCCTCTCGTCGAAGATTGTCTCAAGATAGCTCATCTGTTCCGCGGCATATTCCTCAATCTCAGAGAGTCTGTCCGTCAGGGATTCGTCCTCGAACGAGAGCATGGAGAGATCGGCCTCGTCGAGTCTTTCGACGATTTCCTCGGTTATCTCCTTGCCCTTCGGGAGTATGGTCTTACCGGACTCGTCAACTATTTTCGTAGATATTGCCTGGCCAAGCACGGCCTTCTTGAGTTTCTTTAGCTTTTCCTCCTGGATGATGCGGAACTCGTCCTGCTTGTCCCGTTCAAGGCGCTCCACTTCCTCGTCCTCGATACTCTTGGCGCGTTCGTCCTTCTCGACACCTTTCCTGGAGAATATCTTGACGTCCACGATTGTGCCTTCGACTCCCGGCGGGACGGTCAACGAGGCGTCGCGGACATCTCCGGCCTTTTCGCCGAATATCGCGCGCAGAAGCCTCTCCTCCGGAGTAAGCTGCGTCTCGCCCTTCGGCGTAACCTTGCCGACAAGTATGTCCCCCGCCTTTACCTCGGCCCCTATCCTGATTATACCGGACTCGTCGAGATTCTTGAGCGCCTCTTCGCCGACATTCGGAATATCCCTGGTAATCTCTTCCTGCCCGAGCTTCGTATCCCGCGACTCTATCTCGAATTCTTCGATGTGGATGGAGGTGTATCTGTCCTCCCGCACCAGCTTTTCCGAGATGAGTATCGCGTCTTCGTAGTTGTAGCCGCCCCATGGCATGAACGCCACCATGACATTCTGGCCAAGGGCCAGCTCGCCGCCGTCCGTCGCCGGGCCGTCAGCCAGCACCTGCCCTTTTTTCACTTTCTGCCCGACTGCGACGATGGGCTTCTGGTTGATGCAGGTGTTCTGGTTGGAGCGGTAGAATTTTATCAGCGTATAGACATCGAGCGGGGAAGGATTAGCCTGCGTCACTTCCTTTTCGCTTACACGCACAACAATCCTGTTGGCGTCCACGCTCTCGATTGCCCCGCTTCTCCTGGCCAGAACGATTACGCCGGAATCGCGCGCGGCCACCTGCTCCATGCCAGTCCCGACTATAGGCGCCTCCGCATTCAGAAGCGGCACCGCCTGGCGCTGCATGTTGGAACCCATGAGGGCGCGGTTCGCGTCGTCGTTCTCAAGGAACGGGATAAGAGCCGTGGCCACGGAAACAATCTGTTTCGGCGAGACATCGAGGTATTGCACTTCCTCCGGCTCGACCATCTTGAACTCTCCGCCTACGCGCGCCGAAACGCTTTCCACGGTAATCTTTCCCTTGGAGTCAACAGGCGTGTTCGCCTGGGCGATTATGTAGTTCTCGCCGTCAACCGCGGAAAGGAACTCGATTTCGTCAGTCAGGCGGCCTTTCTGAACCTTCCTGTACGGCGCCTCGATGAAACCGAACTCGTTCACGCGAGCGTATGTGGCAAGAGAGGTTATAAGGCCGATATTCGGACCTTCAGGTGTCTCGATAGGGCATATCCTGCCGTAGTGGGTCGGGTGAACGTCGCGGACCTCGAAGCCCGCACGCTCGCGCGTAAGACCACCGGGGCCCAGGGCCGAGAGCCTGCGCTTGTGGGTGATCTCCGCGAGCGGGTTCGTCTGGTCCATGAACTGGCTTAGCTGCGAGGAGCCGAAGAACTCCTTTATCGCCGCCGTGACCGGCTTCGCGTTGATGAGGTCGTGCGGCATGATGTTCTCCAGGTCCTGGAGGCTCATGCGCTCCTTTATCGTGCGCTCCATCCTGACGAGGCCGATGCGGAACTGGTTCTCCAGAAGCTCGCCGACGCTCCTGACGCGCCTGTTGCCCAGGTGGTCGATGTCGTCCACCTCGCCCTTGCCCGTCTTCAAGTCGAGCAGGTAGCGGATGACCTCTAAGATGTCCTCGCGTGTCAGCGTCCTGGTCTCGATGTCGACTTCGAGCCCAAGCTTCTTGTTCATCTTCAGCCTGCCGACCGGGGACAGGTCGTAGCGCTTGTCGTTGAAGAACAGGTTCTCGAATAGCGCCTTCGCCATGTCGAGTGTCGGCGGCTCGCCGGGGCGGAGCCTCCTGTATATCTCTATCATCGCCTCTTCGGGCGTGCCAAGCTTGTCGAGGAGCAGGGTGTCCCGAAGCGACGGGAGGAACCTGATGCCGTCTATGAACAGCAACTCGATGGACTCTATCTTCGCCTTGATGATCTTCTGGATGGAGTCGTCCTTCAGCTCCTCGTTCCCCTCGACTATGACCTCGCCCGTCTCCGGGTCGACTATATCTTTCAATGTAACGCGGCCTGCAAGCTCCTCCACCGGGATGGGTATCTCCTTTATCCCCAGGGACTCGAGCTTCTTTATCGCGGCCTTCGTTATCTTGTTGCCCTTCTTTACGACGACTTCCTTGCCCTTTTCGGCGGTGATGTCGGAGGCCGCCTTCCAGCCGACCAGGATGTCCGGGTCGACCTTGCGGAAGAAGCCTTCCTTCTTTATATTAATCTCCTCGACCGGGTAATAGTACCGGAGCAGGTCCTCGTTCGAGTATCCGAGCGCCTTCAGGAGCAC
>JAKAHE010000066.1 GCA_021815285.1 Nitrospirota bacterium | reverse complement strand
GCGTATCCTATCGCGGTGCTGCGGGGAAGCGACGTGGACCAGCCCAGGAACCTCGCAAAGAGCGTTACGGTGGAATAGCTCATATTACCCTCCCCTCCTTGCGTGGGAGTGAGCGGCGCAAGCCGTGGGTGGGGGCTGGATTTTAATTCGGCGTACAAAGAAGGGCGGCATTATTATGAAGGCTTTGGGCGACCTGAATAAAGAGCAGAGGGAGGCCGTAACCTGTTGCGAAGGCCCCCTGCTTATTCTGGCGGGCGCCGGGAGCGGCAAGACCAGAACCATCACCTACAGGATAGCGTATCTCATAAACAACATGGGGGTGCGGCCTGGGGAGATATTCGCGGTAACCTTCACAAACAAGGCTGCGCGGGAGATGCTCTCTCGCGTGGAGGAACTTCTCGGACGTTCCGCGAGGGGGATGTGGGTATCGACATTCCATTCCGCGTGCGCGAGGATACTGAGAGATGACATAGGTCTCCTGGGATATCCGAAGAATTTTACCATCATGGACGCGGCTGATTCGCTCTCGCTTGTAAAGTCCTGCATGCACGACCTCGGGATAAGTGACAGGCTCTTCTCTCCGCGCGAGGTGGCGGGCAAAATAAGTTCTTTGAAGAGCTCAATCGTCACGCCGGAGGCGTTCGCCGCAAGCGCGCAGCAGTTCGGGTTCGAGTCGAAGGTCGCAAAGATTTACCAGCTATACCAGGAGCGGCTGAAGACTTCGGGAGTGCTGGACTTCGACGACCTCCTTATGCTGGCCGTCCAGCTCCTGCAGAAGCACCGGGGCGCGCTGAACAAGTACCAGGACACCTTCAGGTATATCATGGTGGACGAATACCAGGATACAAACGCCGCACAGTACAGGCTTATAAAGCTCCTCGCCGGGAAGAGCAGAAACGTCTGCGTCGTCGGGGACGACGACCAGTCCATATACGGTTGGCGCGGCGCGGACATCAGGAACATACTGGAGTTCGAGAAGGATTATCCCGAAGCCAGGGTCATAAAGCTTGAGCAGAATTACCGCTCCACCCAGAAGATCCTCGATGCCGCATGGTCTTTGGTATGCAACAACCCCGGACGGCGCCCGAAGAAGCTCTGGACGGAGCTCGGCTCCGGCGAGAAGGCTGAGCACGTCCGGGTGATAGACGAGGAGGCGGAGGCCGCCTGCATAGCCAGAGAAATATCAAGGCAGGTAAAAGAAGGCCGCTCCCTGAAGGACTTCGCAGTCCTGTATCGCACGAATACCCAGTCCCGCACGATTGAGGAATCCTTCCGCCGCGAGGGCATACCTTATGTCGTCGTCGGCGGCATGAAGTTCTATGACCGGAAGGAGATAAAAGACCTCATCACTTACCTGAAGGTTGTCTCCAATCCAAAGGACTCCGTAAGCTTAAAGCGCATCGTGAACTGCCCGCCGCGCGGAATCGGCGAGGCCACCATGAAAAAGGCCATGGAGCCGGGGCCGCACCAGAACCTGCCGCTTGTCGAAAACCTCATGCGGCTCTCCGAAGACGAGTCCATGGGCGCAGGTCCCAGGCGAAGGATAAGCGAGTTTCTGGCGATGCTGTCCGAACTCGTGGATATGAAGGCGGAGCGCGGCCCGGGATACCTGCTCGAAAAGATAATAGCCAGGACGAAATACATAGAACATCTGCGGGAGAGCCTTGGGGTCGAGTCCCAGGGCAGGATAGACAACATAAAGGAGCTTCTGTCGTCCGTCGGGCGTTTCGAAGAGGAAACGGAGGACGCCTCCCTCGACGCCTATCTTGCCCAGGTGTCGCTGATTACGGACTGGGACAATCAGAAAACCTCCAGCCAGGCCGTAACGCTTATGACCCTGCACCTCTCCAAGGGCCTGGAGTTTCCGGTGGTGTTTATCGCCGGCATGGAGGAGGGGCTTATCCCGCACGCGCAGTCGAAATCCGACGAGCGGGAGATGGAAGAGGAACGCAGGCTTCTTTACGTCGGGATGACGCGGGCCAAGAAGAAACTATATCTCCTTTCGTCCGTCACAAGGCGGCTGGCCGGTCTTACACAGTCGAACAGGCCCTCCCGGTTCCTCGAAGAAATACCGGCGGAGCTTATCCGTCTGCGTGAAATAGGTATTTCGAGGAAGCAGACGGAATCCCATACGCCGGCGGTTGTGCAGTGCGCCTCGGAGACGAGGACGACAGCTCCCAGCCCGTTCAAAAGCGGTTGCCAGGTGCGACATCCTGTCTGGGGCTGCGGAATAGTGGAGAAGTCCGAGGGCAGGGGAGAAAACCAGAAACTGACGGTGCTTTTCGCAAGCGTCGGGAAGAAGAAGCTCCTTGCGAAGGCGGCGCACCTGAAGTTGGCGTAATTTTAATGCGTTATTCCAGAACGCTTTAATCTTGAATCCAGGCTTTAACGGGTGTTTTACGAGTTCGCGCTGAGTATTGACGGATTGACTTTTATATTCGCGCGCTTCCTCAGGCCGTCCATGAACGACTCCACCTGTTTCTCCTGCATTACCAGCGTCAGCATACCTGAAAGGTTCTTCTTCTGAGCCTGGAAGTCCTTCTCGTCGAATGGCTTGTTCTGCACGGCGAGCTGGGACTTGTAATAATCCCTGGTCTCGTCTTCCGTGACGTAAACAGAACTCTTTACCATATCCCGGAGCTTCTCCGTAAGCATATCGTCCCTGAGACGCCGTTCATATATCGCGGGCGTCATGCCGTTCTGCTGAAGAACCTGGATATAGAGCTTCCTGCTGAAGGAGCCGTTCTGGTCCTGGAAAGACCTGTTCTGGATGACGGCGTCTGAAATCTCCTTGTTTGATACGGAAAGACCTTCCTTTTTCGCCTCCGCCAGGAGGAGCTTTCCGTCCACCATGCCCCTGATTGTATTCATGCCCAGTTGCTTCGCTATGTTGTCGGGGATATTCCCCTTGTAGAGGTTACGATAAATCTCCTGCGCCCTGTACAGGGCGTCCTGGTACTGCGGCATGGTTATTGTCTGGTCCCCCACCTTTGCGGCGTATTCCACAACCGCCTGCCGTCCGAGCATGTACCCGCCCGTTATGATAAACGTTAAGGTGACAATCGTGAGAAGGGCCTTGATGATTATCGGATGCCTGTGTATGAACTCTATCATAACGACTCCTTAAATAAAGTTTTATTCCCGCGGAAGCGGGAATCCAGCGACTTTACCAAAAAGGCAGCGTTTTTTCAAGCTTTTCTTGACCGCACAAAATGCCCGGATCGTCCGCCGGATTTTTCCTGAAGACGTATGTCCGTAATCTCCATGCCGCGATCGACCGCCTTGCACATATCGTATATCGTCAGCGCCGCGACAGCCGCCGCAGTCAGGGCCTCCATTTCCACCCCCGTCCTGGCCGTCACCTTCGCCTCAGCCAGTATCCCGACAGAGTGGGTCTTTTCGTCCAGCGTGAAGTCTATCGCAACCTTCTCAAGCGGCAGCGGATGACAGAGCGGAATCAGCCCGGAGGTCTTTTTCGCCGCCATGATGCCTGCGAGACGCGCGACCTCCAGGACGTCGCCCTTCGCGGCTTTTTTGTCCTTTACGAGGTTAAACGTTTCCGGCGCCATCAGCACCCTGCCCTCGGCGACGGCAATCCGCTCGGTTATGTCCTTTCCGGATACGTCCACCATCCGGGACGCGCCTTTTTCGTCGAAATGGCTAAGTTTTGGCATTTTAAATTTATCCCCCGATTTTGCTCATGGAGCGGCGGTGTTTGTCCTTTATGCCGCTCGCTATCGAATGGCCTTCCGGCTTTACGGCAAGGGCCAGGGATATGAGCCTCGACAGTTCCGCATCGTCGCACCCGGAGCGAAGCGGCGTCTTTATGTCTATCTCCGTCTCCGAAAAAAGGCACGGTCTGAGCTTGCCGTCAGCTGTCAGCCGTAACCTGTTGCAGCTTTGGCAGAAGTGGTTCGAGAGCGCGCTTATGAATCCCAGAATTCCTTTCGCGCCCGGCAGCTTATAGAGTTTTGCCGGGCCTCCGGCCATGGTTTTTTCGGCTCCCTGGCCGCCCTGACTTATGGGTGTAAGCTCGCCCTGGGCGGCGATTTTTCCCATTATTCTGTCCGCTGTAATTATTCTTTCGTCGTCCCAGATGCCTATGCCGCCGACGGGCATGAACTCTATAAACCTGACGTGATAGGGCTTGGTGAGCGTCAGGCGCGCAAACTCCCGGATTTCGTCGTCGTTAAAGCCGTTTATGGCGACGACGTTTATCTTTATCGGGTCAAAACCCGTCTCCTCCGCCCGACGTATACCGTCCAGGACATCGCTTAATTTCCCGCCCCTGGTGAGTTCCCGGAACCTCTCCGGGTCAAGCGAGTCGAGGCTTATGTTTACGCGCCTCAAGCCCGCGTTGTACAACCCTTCCGCCATCTTCCCGAGCAGGATGCCGTTGGTGGTGAGCGAGAGGTCGTCAATGCCCTCTATAGCGGAGATTTCCCTTATCAGGCCCGCAATGTCTTTCCTGATGAGCGGTTCCCCGCCGGTAAGGCGCACCTTGCGTATCCCCTTCCCTGCCGCCACCCGGACTACCCTCAGTATCTCCTCGTAGCGCAGAATGGCCTCGTGGGAGAGCCCAGGCACGCCCCCTTCCGGCATGCAATACACGCAGCGGAGGTTGCAGCGGTCCGTGATGGAGACCCGGAGATATTCTATATTTCTGTTGATGCTGTCGCGCATTCTGCCTTTATTTTAGTTTTAAAAGGGACGGAAGGCAAGAAATTAAAACTTTAATATTGCCTGGCCGGTTATTTTGGTCTTGACATGCGAGTTTTTAAGGATTAAACTCCCGGCGACGTTTTTTTGTTCTATGGGAACCTAAGAGTCTTAAGCCTTTGAGATGGAAACGGACCGTCCGGAAACAGCTTCGTCCAGGATTACCGGAAAACTTTCCAGCGCCTGCTACCTGCTCTATGCCGCCGGATGCCTTTTCACAGGAATACTCTCTCTTCGCGACCTGCTCTTAGGCTATTCCTGGTATATATCCCTGCCCCTCTCCGGAGTCCTCACCTTAAGCTTCAGGGGCGGCGGGCTTTCCGCATATTTCGTCATAATACTCTCGCTGCTCGGTTTTTGCGTCTCCGTATATTCCGCCGGATACGCAAGGCATTCACGCTCGCCCTGGCCGGCGCTCCTTCTTTACGGGATTTTCGTCTCTTCCATGTGCGCCGTGTTCTATTCGGCTAACATCCCGGCATTTCTTATCTCCTGGGAGACGATGTCTCTTTCGTCCTACTTTCTTGTCGTATCGGATGCGAAGAATATCGAGGCCTCGCGCGCCGGGCTTCTGTACGGCGTGATGACCCATATCGGCACAGCTTTTATAATAGCCGCCTTCATGGTCATGTTCTTCGCCACCGGCTCGCTCGAGTTCTCCGCAATAAGGGCAGGGCTTGGGAGTGCGGGCGAGCTTCGTTCCGTAATATTCGTCCTTGCCCTCATAGGCTTCGGGACGAAGGCTGGAGTAATTCCGCTCCATACCTGGCTCCCGAAGGCGCACCCGGCGGCGCCGTCGAACGTCTCCGCGCTCATGTCCGGCATAATGATAAAGTCCGGCATTTACGGGATCATACTTGTATCGTTCGATATTCTGGGCGCAGGCGCGGGTCAGCCTGCGGCGCCGCTCTGGTGGGGGGTGGCGGCGCTTTCCGCGGGGGCCGTATCCTCGGTCATGGGGATTATGCATGCGCTTATGGAGCGCGACATCAAGAGGCTCCTGGCATACAGCAGCGTCGAGAACGTCGGGATAATACTGCTTGGTATCGGAGCATCCATGATTTTTTCTTTCAATAACCTTCCCGTTTTTGCGGGGCTTGCCCTCGCAGCCGCGCTTTACCATGTATTCAACCATGCGATATTCAAGGGCCTCCTGTTCATGGGGGCCGGTTCCGCAGTCCACGCCACAGGCACGAAGAACATGGAGGAGATGGGCGGGCTTGTAAAGCGGATGCCCTGGACGGGGCTTTTCTTCCTTATAGGCTCCGTCGCCATATGCGCGCTCCCGCCATTCAACGGGTTCATGAGTGAATGGCTGACGTTCCAGTCCCTTATCGTGGGGATAAAGACCGCCGCCGTCCTCACCAAGACCTTTATGCTCCTTTCCGGGGCGGCGCTGGCGCTCACGGGGGCGCTTGCCGCTTCGAGTTTTGTGAAGGCGTTCGGGATAAGCTTCCTGGGAGTATCCAGAAGCGGGAAGGCCGCCGGGGCGAAAGAATCGCCTTTTTCCATGCTCGCCGGGATGGGTGTTTTATCGGTATTCTGCCTCCTGGCGGGGATATTTCCGGGGTATATGCTGAGGCTCATCTCAGACATATCGCTTCCCGCCCTTGGCGGCCTTTTGCAGTTTGCGCCGAACGGTTTCGTTGTATCCGGCGTCAGCTCGTCAGGCGTCCTGCCGATGGCCGTGCTCGGCACAATGCTCGCCGGGGCCGCGTTTGTTTTTATTTTCCCGCTTGTCGCCGGCGGCAGGAAAAAATCCATATGCGCCGACCCGTGGGACTGCGGCATCCGCAGGCTTACGCCCCGGATGCAGTATACCGCGACCGCCTTTACGCACCCCTTACGCCGGATATTCAAGAAGATATACAAGCCAAGGAAGGAAGTGCGTATAGAGTATATAGTGAAGCCGTTTTTCACCCGCGAGATAGAATATCGCTCGGAGATTACGCCGCTTGCCGAGACGTATTTTTACAGGCCGCTTACCCGCGCTCTCCACGACATTGCGCACTTTGCCAGGAGGCTTCAGTCCGGTAACCTCCAGCTGTATCTCGGCTACATACTCGGCACGCTGGTCGTACTGCTTGTGGTGTGGGGATGAATAATTTCCAGTTCGTGCTTATAGCGCTCCTCTCGCCGCTCGCGCAGGGGATAATAAAGAAGATAAAGGCCCTCATGCAGGGGAGGGTGGGCGCGCCTCTGCTCCAGCCATATTACGACCTGGCGAGGCTTTTCAGAAAGGACATGGTGATCCCGCGCACCGCCTCGTGGATATTCCATGCCGCGCCCTACGTCGTGTTCGCGTCCGTGCTCACGGCGTCCATGCTCGTGCCGGTTGTTTCGACGGGCGGCGCAGGTCTTTTCGGGATTGGCGATATTATCGCCATAATCTACACCCTTGCGCTCGGAAGGTTTTTCCTGGCCCTTGGCGGGCTTGACGCGGGCACGGCGTTCGGCGGCGAGGGATCAAGCCGTGAGATGACCGTGGCCATACTCGTGGAACCGAGCATGATGCTCGCCATATTCACCGCGGCCGTGGCGAGCGGATCCACGAACATAGGCAAAGTCGCGGGTCCCGGGAGCGTTTTCTTCTCGCCCGCGCACGTCCTGGCCCTGGCGGCGTTTTTTGTCGCCATTATTGCCGAAACGGGCAGAATTCCCGTGGACAACCCGGACACGCACCTCGAGCTTACGATGATACACGAGGGGATGCTCCTGGAGTATTCCGGGAAATACCTGGCTATGATGGAATGGGCGCATTACATGAAGCAGATGCTGCTCTTTACCCTGGCGGCGGACCTCTTCTTCCCGTATGGCATATCCGGCGCCGGATTCGGAATTGCGGCGGCGGTCGGGTTCTGGGCGGGAAAGATGCTGATACTTTGTTTCGGAATGGCGTTTGTCGAGTCCACGAGGGCGAAGATGCGTTTTTTCCAGCTCCCGTCGCTCCTGGGCGCGGCGTTCGTTCTATCGGCCCTCTCGATGATAACCTTCATAATGACTGGAAAATAAAATGCCGAAGGCGTGGGTAGTAGTCTATTCCATAACGGATTTCATAACCATCGGTATGCTGCTTACCGTCGTGGCGATGAACTCGCTGAAGAGAATGGAAAGCTGTCTAAGGGCGTACACCATAAACTCGATTCTGCTGGCCGCGCTCATGGCCGTCAGCGCCTTCTATCTCGACGCGGCGCATCTGTATATCGCCGCCGCAGTCACGCTGGCCTCTAAGGGCGTCGTAATACCGCTCCTCTTAAGGAAGGTCGTGCGGGATCTCAAGATTACGCACGAAGTGGAGCCAAATATCAACACTCCGCTCTCGCTCGTCATAACATCCGTCCTGGTCGTGATAGTCTACTCCTCGCTCTCGAAAGGGATTTTCATAGAAGGATTCACGGAGAACACCCTGAAGGTCTCAATCTCCATAATCCTTATAAGCCTGTTCACTATGATAACCCGGAAAAAAGCCGTAACACAGGTAATCGGGCTTCTGCTCATGGAGAACGGGCTTTTCCTGGCCGGGTTCTCCCTGACGTACGGGATGTCCACGATAATCGAGCTCGGCGTTGTGTTCGACGTCCTGATGGGCGCGATAATACTCGGCGTTTTCCTAAGCCAGATAAAGAAGACGTTTATTGACCTGGACCTGGACAAACTTACCACCCTGAAGGGATGATATGATTCCTGCCCTGATACTCATACCGCTTGCAGCCGCCATCATATGCCTTCTGACCGGCAGCAGGCGCGTCTATGAATACGCGACGGTGCTATCCTGCGCCGCCTTAAGCGGCGTCGCGCTTCTCATCGTCGGCGGGGCGCTATCCGGCGATATAATAAAATCGTCCGGCGGCGCGATATATGCCGATGCGCTCTCGGCATTCATGATTGTCGTGATAACACTGCTCTCACTTGCGACGTCCTTATATTCCGTCGAATACATGGGAAACGAACTCATGCATGGCCACATAGACGCAAAGACTCATCGCTACTACTATCTGTTGTATAATCTCTTTGTCCTGACAATGCTCCTGGTCCCTCTGGCAAACAACCTGGCCGTAATGTGGATGGCCATAGAAGGGACTACGCTTGTCTCCGCGCTCCTTGTGGGGCTTTACAGGAAGCGGCGGTCCGTCGAGGCCGCGTGGAAATATATCATCCTCTGCACCGTCGGCATCACTTTCGCCCTGCTCGGCACGTTTTTCATCTATTACGCCTCCTCCGGGGCGTCGGGAGGCGGCATGGGAGCCCTCGAATGGACGGCGCTTCTGGCCATGGCGCCGGGGCTGAATCCCGCAACCGTAAGACTTGGATTTATATTAATCATCGTTGGCTACGGCACGAAGGCGGGCCTCGCCCCCGTGCACAACTGGCTCCCGGACGCGCACAGCGAGGCCCCGACGCCGATAAGCGCGCTTCTCTCAGGAATACTCCTTAACTGCGCTTTTTACGGTATACTCCGGTTCGCCGTAATCGCGCGGGCAAGCCTCGGATACCCATTCGTCCGGGACATGATGTTCCTCTTCGGAATATCCTCGGTTTTAGTTGCGTCGATATTCATGCTTATACAGAGAAACGCGAAAAGACTCCTCGCATACAGCAGTATCGAGCACATGGGGATAATAGCTTTGTCGTTCGGCGCGGGCGGTTTCGGGTTTTACGCGGCGCTTTTGCATATACTGAACCACGCAATCGGAAAACCGCTCATGTTCTTTGTTACCGGGCGGATAAAGGGGCGCTACGATACAGTCGAGTCCGAGCAGGTCTCGGGCGTCCTGAAAACCATGCCGATGGTCGGCGCGGTCGGTTTTCTCGGCATAATGGCTCTCGCGGGCGCCCCGCCGTTCGGGATGTTCATAAGCGAGTTCCTGATGCTTAAGGCTATGGCGGCGGGCGGCCACTGGGTCATAATCGCCGTTTTCCTGGCGGCGGGCGGGATGGTTTTTTACGGGCTTTTAAGGAGCTTCGGCGGGATGTTCCTGGGCTTGCCCGAGGCTTCGGAACCGGCGCGTTTACCGGAGCCTCTGGCGTCCCCGATGTCGGCCCGCATTCCCATGCCGGTCGGCGCAGACGTAAACCGCCAGCTTGCCGTTCGCCGCTTTCGCGGGCTTTTATCCGGCATTGTAATGTTTCTCATGGCCGGGGCGCTCCTTGTGCTCGGCCTGTATATACCAGGCCCGCTTGACAGGCTTATAACCCTCTCCGCCGGGATAATAGGCGGATAAGGAAACCAAGGAACAGCGCGTGTATCCTGAAAACGAACAGCATATAGAGGTATCCGCCGCCGACTTCCCCCGGAAATGCGCGGAATACTAGAT
>JAKAHE010000065.1 GCA_021815285.1 Nitrospirota bacterium | reverse complement strand
CCGGATACATCGCCGTTGTCCAGTTTGTAGCTCTTTAGAATCTGTATGATCGCCATCTATTCATCCTCCCAATTAATCCCAGCCCTCATCATCCTGATAGTTTTTTTCCTCGCGCTCGTCCTCCCGGCGAGCCTCCCACTCCATGAATGCGATAAATACTACGAAAGTGATTGCGGATACGATGGTTTTCATTTCTCTCCTTTATTTGCCCGGCGGCGGTTAATACTCCTCATGCTCGAAAAGCTCCATTTACTATTCCTCCTTTCCGTTGGTTATTGTGTCCGTTCGCCGTAATAAACATTTGTCAGTTGCCTGCCGTTGCTGGCAATGAACCATTTCCCGCCGCCGCCGTTGATAATCTGCAAGTCTTCCACTTTGCCGAAGAGTTCATGGTTTCCGCACATATCAATAACGGCGGTAAAGTCCTTGTTCGGATGCGGCCTGATGCCTCGCCCAACCATCTGGTAATATAGTGCGAGGCTCATGGTGGGCCGGGCAAGGACTACCGTCTCAAGCTCGGGATAGTCGAAGCCCGTGGTAAGCACCCCGACATTGCAGATTGCCTTTATGATGCCTTTACGGAAGTCCGTAATCAGCCGCTCGCGCTCTTTTTTGGGGGTCTTGCCGGTAACTATCGCAGTACCCGGAATATTGTTGACCAGATACTCCGACTCCTCTATGAACCGCGTGAACACGAGGCAGTTCTTTCGATAGCGCAGTATGTCCTTAACCTGCTCTGCTATTTTGTCTTTGAACCCGCTCGCCGTGTAATACTGCTGGATGGAAGCATCCGCGAAGTCGGCTCCCGTGGAATTGAGCCTGAGCTTAGATCTGTCGAACTCGGCATTAGTAAAATACCGGAGGCGTGCCAGATGCCCTTCATTGAATAATTGGCCTATCTGGACGTAGTAAATCAGATGGCTGAATATCCGAGGACGGGTTCTCGTGAGGAACTTCAGGATTGAACCTCCAAAGCCATCAGTAGTTAATCTATACGGCGTTGCCGTGAGGCCAAGGACTGAGCCGTCCTGCTTCTTAATGAAGTCACTATACATGCCGCCTTTGGCGTTCACGAGGTGACATTCATCAATCAGGACATACTGGAAGCCCGCAAAAATGTCAGCCCTGTTCTTGACACTCCCGATAGTTGCAAGGGTGATATTTGATAACCGCCTCTGTCCCATTGAGGCAGAATAAACGGACGCATATTCCCCATAAGATGCGAGCTTCTCAAGATTCTGTTCAAGTATTTCCTTGGTGGGGCTGAAGATAAGAGTCGGTTCGCCCAAAGCCTTGGCTATCGCCGCGATGACGAGGCTTTTCCCAGAACCGGTCGGAAGCACGATAATACCGTTCTCGCCTTTCTTCTTCGTCAGGAAGGCTACCGATTTATCGACCGCCTCCTGCTGATAGGGGCGGAGAGAATATTTAGTCATTTACCATGTCTCCCGTGGCGACCATCTCGCTTATTGAGACTTCTATCCTCGGCCTCGACGAGAAAAACTTCCTGGCGGTTATTTCTACTATCTGTCCATCGTCCACCCACATCACGCCGTTGAGCGCGTCGAGAACCTTGATATAATTATCGAGGTCAGGCTTTGTGACGGGCCTGATGAAACCCTTCTCGGCCTCCTCGTGGCCCTTCCTCGTCTTAGGCATACCCTTGGAGCGGTAGACGTCGAAGGTGACTGCCAGGGGACCGGTGAGCGGCATTTCTGGCACGACCTTGAGTGCCTGGGATAGAAAGTCCTCCTCGGCCCGGCGCGTCTTGTCCGGCGTGTAGGTGCCGGTGAATGACTTCCCATTCTTCATTGTGCGGCTAAAGAACTTCGGACGCCCCTTGGGGGTGGGTTCGCCGTAGACAGTGAAGACGATCATCTCGCATCCCTCCAGCCCTCAACCTCGGTAGCCACCTGCTTCATCTCAGACATGGGCTTGCACCCGGCGCTGACCGCGCGTATCTCCGTTTCGTTTCGGAGCGCCAACCACCGCTCGGGAGCCACTTTAACCAATTCGCCCTTCTTTTCCCTTGACCGCAATAATTCGAAAAAAGCTGCATTGCTTATTCGGAACTGCTCTGTTATGCCCATCGTCTGCCTCCTTTACTTGTTGCCTCCGGGAAGGCGGTCTAAGTTTGCTGTTCCGCTACGCTTCTCACCGTTATCCGCGAATTACGGCTTCTGCCCACGGATTGAGTCTTCGACCGCCTACCTGGAGTCCCCGGCGACACGACCGGGACTCTGGGGGTCATCACACCATTTGCTCAATACACCCTTCGGGTATATGCCCCTGCCCTGCGGCTCAGTGGCCTGCGGTAAGGCCAAGCTGCTTACTGCTCGCGTCAGGCGGGGTGCTCAGCCTGAATTCCTTCCCAATCTCCAGCAGCCTTGTATTCCGCCGCTTCATCTCCTCAAGCGACATCCCGCCACGCTCGAATAAGTGGTAGTTCTCGCGCATTTGCTTTACTACGGGGTCCATTGGAGCCTCCTGTTGTCAAAATGGACATTCCGCTATCGGTCCTACATCTATAAAGGACATGTAATGCTCGTTGCCTGTGAGCTTTATGGACAATGTCTCAGCCTCGCCGAGCCGGTTCTTTGGGCTTCTGAGGTTGTAGCTGTTCTTGATGCCGTCCACCTTGTCCAGCATCCACTCGACATCGCAGGAGTCGCCTATTATCTGCGCTCCACGGCCTTTCTCAAGCCTATCGCCCTTAGGTGGGAAGCCCGCATGATGGAGGATTATCACCGTAGCCCCGGCACTGCAAAGTTTTTTGAACTCATCCATCACCGGCTCCATGAGCGTGTTGCTGTTCTCGTCTTTAGAGTGGAACTTTTTCAGGGTATCGAAGATGAGAACCGGCTTCGGTTCAGACTTCTCGATGAGGGGTAGATACCACTTGTCAACGGCACCGGGAGCGTCTATCCTCGGCGGCTCTGGCTTCTGGGTATAGGACCAGCTTTTAAAGCCAAGAGGACAGCCCATGCGCTGCAGGCGCGGTTTCAGGACCATATCGGCGTTCTCGCGGTCGAGGTAGATTACCGGCCTCTTCATTACCGTCCTGCCGTCCGAGAGCGGTTTCCCGACCATATCATAGGCGGGAAATGCTGCGTTCCCAGATGCTATACAGATGCCGAAGTATAGAGCGAGCCAGGTCTTTACGTGGCCCTTAGGAGCCTGTAGGAGTGTCATCAGGGCCTCCGGTATGACGCCCTCGATTACCCACTTGGCCTTGTTGCTCCCATCCGCTATGGCCGACATATCCCGTAGGGGCGCCGTGGTACTGGTGGTGGTCGCCGCACGGGCAATGCGAGATATGATGCCCTCCGTCTCTGAAAGAAACGCTTCAATGTTCTCCGGCTCCATGTAAGCCTTCGTGATAATGTCGGACGCCGAGCTTATCAGGTTCTGGAGTATCGCCTTCTCGCGGACAATCTTGCAGTGGTAGCGGATGTTCGCTGCGTTCGGGACGGTATTTAAAAGGAGCGTCAGATACGAAAGCCCGCCGATTTTTTCGAGTTCGTTCCGCCTCTTGAGGATCTCCGGGAGGGTTATGAAGTCTATCGGTTCGGCGGATTCGGCAAGGTCGAGCATCGCCATGTAGATGCGCCTATGGGACTCCCTGTAGAAGTCGTCTGGGGTGATCATCTCGACGGCGCGATCTATGGCGTGGTTTTCGAGTAGTATCGCGCCGAGTACGGACTGCTCCGCCTCAACATTGTGTGGGGGGGCCTTTGGTGATAAGACTCGCGGCACTTCTTCTACGAGGGCGCGGGACATATCAGTTTTCCTCGTAGGGGAGTTTGGGAACCGTCACGGCCTGGCCCCTCTCGACCATAGGTTTTAGTTCATATTCGATGCTATCAAGCCTCTTATTGCGCTCTTCCTCGCGCGCATTGCGGACATGGGGCGGGCAGGGCCTGAAATACTGGCTCGTTATCCAGTTCTCAAATGTGCGCTGCCAGTTCTTGTATTTTTTCTTTTTCCCTTTTGGGTCATTCGCATGGTGATCGGTGAACCGCTCGAACTGATACTGTATCTCTATCTCGTCGAGACCGTTCTGTTTGGCATACGCCTTCGTGGTCGCGGCAAGGGAGAAGTCCTTGGGAATAGTAGTCTCTTTGGCTTCCTGCGAAACTGGCGGCTTAGCTGAGGAGGGCTCCGCCGGGGATTCTCCTTCATCCTCGGCAGGAGCGGGTGCCTCTGCGGCCGCAGGCGAGGGAGCCGCGAAAGTCTTTACTTCCCTGTCCTGGAAATCAAACATATATTCAATTTTTTCGACATGGATATTTCCCTTCTTATCGGTCCAAGTTGCGGAGAGGGGATAGCGGGCTATGAAGTCCTTGATAAACGGATGGCCATGCGGCAGGGAATTAAGGCTTCTATTTATTGAGATTATTATTGGGCAAGACGTTTTGCCGTTTTTTAAGAATTGATGTTTGACGTGGTTCAGAACCCAAACTACTTGCTCGTCAGCGTCATACTTTACTTTCGGTTGCAGAGCAATCAGGCCGTCTCTTATTTCATCTATTGTAAGCCCGGTCTCGAAGCATATCGACTTGATGCTTATTGTATAAATGCCCGAAGTACTCTTATGGTCATTAGTCCATAGATATATAAAGAGTATTTGGGCGGAGCGTGTGAGGTCGGCGAACCATGGGTCACTCCAAATACAGGAGTTAAAGTCAATAATTGACACATCTCCTCCAACTGTGGCAAACCGTAAGCCTATAAAATTTAGCGAATCGCTGTGTCGAAGACTTTTAACTTTTATTGCGGTTTGCTTCTTTGGATATTTCAAGCGGGTTGGGGCAATCACTGCCCTCCAGTGCCGCCCGGAATTTGTCGCGCCAGAAAAGAATCGTGGCGCTCTTCCGTCCGCCCTTGTTGAAATAGTGGATGCCGTTCTTGTAAAGGCCGCGGCTCATGTCATGGCGGAGGGCATTCTCCGATTTGTAGCATCCAAACACAGCGGCTTCCCTAAGGGTTAGGTACGGACTATCCATGCATAGCACCCCTTTACGCTACTTCGGTTTCGGCCTTGTGTTTTTCGATCCAGTTCAGGACGTCCTCTTTTTTGTAGAGGATTTTTTTGCGCTTCTCGCCTATCCGGTAGTGGGGTATGGCATCCGGCCCTTTGGTGAGTTTGTATAAGGTGGGGGTTTTCAGGCCCAAGAGACGTGAGAGTTCCTTGGCGTCTATATACTCCTGCGTCATATTACCTCCTTGGAGATTTGTACTTTCTATATAAGGCAAGTTGTTGTTCAACTATCAACATATACCACAATAATATCCCTGTCAAGAGAAAAAACAGATTTATCGCATTATATAAACATAGATTAGCTATATATAACTTGCGATAAAGAATGAATCAAAAAAAATACTTGACTTCTATCGCAAATTAATGTAGATAATCTACTATGCCGAGGAAAACGAATGACTATCTAAGCCAGACAGAGCTAAGGCACATTGGCCAGAAGATTAAAGAAATTCGCGAGCACCAGGGCAAGCGACAGCAAGACATCAATGCAGCTTTAGGTCGCGGCGAAGGCTACATGAGCAAGCTGGAGTCCGGTAAGGCCGGCAACTTCAGCATTGATGTTGCTATTGGCTTAAGCGAGCTCCTTGGCGTATCTACCGGAGAAATCCTCGATAGAAAAGAACACGGGCAGGCAGCCGAGCGCTGTTTCGTAGAAGGAACCGCCGTACCCGAAACAAGCCTCACATATAAAACGGCCGCACTCTTCAACAAGCTCCCCAAAACACAACAGGAAACGGTCTTTGCAATGATAGCGGGCCTCCTGCCATCAGAAGAAACGGCCCTGTCGAATGCGGCGGGCAAAAAAAATGTGGCTTAGATGATAAGGACTTAATAAAACATAATAATTGCTCGGCGCAAATATCCGGGAAATACTGTAGATTAAAGAAGTTGGGGCCATATAGTAGAACTAATCATTACTAAATTATAGGGATTAAAAGAAAAGGAGGCAGGAAATGAAAAAGATATTGGCTGTAATATTCGCAGTTACAAGCCTGGTCTTCATTCCTGTTTATTCATCGAGAGCAGAAGACGATGAGACGCAATCATTGACCGGCTACACGGTTTACTTCAATAACGGCTCATTGATTAAAGATTGTTTCATTACGAACATTGATGACGAAAAGGCGACCATCCGGGATTCATCTGGTAAGACCTGTGAGTTCTACACAAAGGACATCGATCCAGATAAGACCAATCTTAGTTATATGAAGCTCCAAGCCCGGATAATCGACGACCGGGAAGCTCGTATCAGGAAACTGGAAAAAGAGAACGCGGAGCTTAAACAGAAGATAATCAATATGGCCTCGATATTGCCACGAGTAACGGCGAGGAACACGACGGAATTGCCGGGGACAGGCGAGTCGATAACCGCTCCCCGACAAAATGCTGGCGCAGTGAATGTTAGAACGGGTGAGTTCCTTGTGCCCGCTGGTGATGGAGGGTATATAGGGACCAGGTGTGGTACTTATTATGCGCCAACGGGTGGCGGTGTTATTAACACTCGAACCGGCAAGTTCAGCCCCATGGATTGATTTCAGATGGGTAAGGTACGGGTAAGCCACCGGGGACGGCTATATCTTGATTTCCGCTTTAACGGGGAGCGATACCGGGAGGGAACGGGCCTCAAGGACAGCAAAGAGAACCGGGCGACCTGTGAAAGACACCTCAAGCTCATAGAGGCGGAGATCGCGGCCGGAGTCTTCGACTATCCAAAGAGGTTCCCGCACGGAAATAAAATAAGGTCGTTTGTCGCCCCTGTCCCAGCTGCTCAGACCTTCCGCGAGTACGCCAAGAACTGGCTTGCCGAAAACGCTCCCCCTAACGGCCTTGCGCCTTCAACCTACTCCGACTATGTTTCCACGCTGAACGCCCACTTATACCCTGCCATTGGAGACCTGCCGCTCTCCGAAATATCGGAGGGTATGTTGAAGTCGTTCCGCCAGAGGCTTGCCGGACTGTCCCCGAAGCGAATCAACAATATCTTTGTCCCCCTGAAAACGATATTCAAGCAGGCTCGGAGGCGCAGCGAGATAGTGCTGGACCCGACCGAGTTTATAAGCCCGCTCAAGGTGGGACGGTCGGACATCCATCCATTTTCGATAGAGGAGATAAATAAAATCCTGGGGGCGCTTTCAGGGATGTGGCAGGCGTTTTTTGCCGTCGCCTTCTTTACCGGCATGAGGACTGGGGAGCTTATCGCGCTCAGGTGGAGTGATGTTGACCTGCCGGGAGGAGTAATACGCGTCAGGAAGAGCATTACGCGCGGCGTAGAGGGCCTGCCTAAGACGGAACGGAGCCAAAGGGACATATCCATGCTCCCTCAGGTGAGAGAGGCCCTCAGTGGCCTTCCTCGTGCGTCGGAGTGGGTATTTCCGAACGGGGCCAGGAACCCGCACAATGCCGACGGCGTAAGGAACAGAATCTGGCAACCCACGCTTGAGGCGTCAGGGCTATTCGAGGAGATACCGAACCCTGAGAAGCCCGGAGTGAAGAAAAAGAAGTTCAGGACACTCTACCAGACGCGACATACCTACGCAAGCCTCATGCTCTTGGCGGGAGAGGACCGGCTTTGGGTTGCCGACCAGATGGGCACGAGCCTGGAAATGCTCTCAAAAACCTATGCCCGGTATATCAAGACGCCTACCAGACGGGATGGTGCGGCCTTCCTAAAAATGTACGAGGCCACCGTTGCCCAAACTTCGGAAGCAAAAGGATAAAGACGGAATAATTTGACGGGTGAAATTCGGGTAACCTGCTGAAAAGTCTTTAAATCGTTTATTAAACAAGAATGTTTTGAAGTTCTCATAACCCGAAGGTCGCAGGTTCAAATCCTGTCCCCGCTACCAATAAAATTAAGGACCTGCAGAGTTTCTGCAGGTCCTTTTTTTATTGGTGTACCCTAATATGTACCCTTCAAGGAGGCAGTCGTGGCAAGGGCAGTTCTGGAGCCCGAAGACTAAGGGTAAATCGAGTTTGTACCTATCAGCAGGCTTGACACGCAATAAGTAAAACTATACCATAATCTGAAACGCAGCCATTATTGTTAAGAGCAACAGGATTTATGTGGACTAAGTACGTTTTAATCGCCGTCGCCGGGACGGCCGGGACTCTGGCCCGCTACTGGGTTTCGGGCCTGACTTATCAGCTACTGGGCTCCAGGTTCGCTTACGGGACGCTGGCGGTCAACGTCATCGGCTGTTTTTTGTTCGGCATGGTCTGGTCCTTAGCCGAGGAGAGGATGGCGATCCCGGCCCTCGCCCGGATAGTGATACTTGTCGGATTCATGGGGGCCTTTACCACGTTTTCGACGTTCGCCTTCGAGACGATGAACTATGTGCGGGACAGCCAGTTCATGCTGGCGTTCCTGAACGTGGCCGCGAACTGCGTGGTCGGCTTCGGCGCGATAGTGTCCGGGGTCTGGCTGGCCAGGGCTTTGTAAAAGGGGGGCGGTTAGCATGAAGCTTCCGGAGGAGGCTGAGCTTTTAAGGATTTTTATAGGCGAGAGCGACAGGTATAACGGCAAGCCGCTCTATGAGGCCATCGTGGAGGAGGCCAGGAGGCAGTGCCTGGGTGGCGCCACCGTATTCCGGGGCCTCCTCGGGTACGGTGCGCACAGCCGGATGCATACGGCGAAGCTTTTGCGCCTGTCGGAGGACCTGCCGATCGTCATCGAGATAGTCGACTCGACTGAAAAGATAGAGGCCTTTCTGCCCGACCTCGACAACATGATGGAGGAGGGCCTCGTAACGGTGGAGCGCGCCAGGGTCCTGGTTTACCGGCCCAAAAAAGACAAGGAAAAATAAAAAAGAGGAGGACGAGATGGTGAGGAAGATACTTGTGGCTTTCGACGGTTCGGAGAAGTCTTACGAGGCCTTCAGCTTCGCCCTCGACATGTCGAAGAACTACCTCAACCTGTCCGTGGACATATTCGTCCTTTCCGTTGCGCAGCCGCCGGAGCCCATGGACTTCACCGAGATCAACCCGGATGCGATAATGAAGGGCATCAGACAGTACTACGAGGAGCTTTTCAAGGGCCTCAGGGAAAAGGCTGCCAAAAGAGGGACCAATATCCAGACCGAAGTCGTCATGGGACATCCGGCCGACCAAATAATCAAATACGCCGGCGAAAAGGGCTGCGACCTGATAGTGATGGGGCATCGCGGCAGGTCCAAGATCGCCGACTGGCTCCTGGGGTCGGTGTCGAGGCGAGTCGCGTCGCATTCGCCATGCACCGTTACAATCGTCAAATAAGAGACCTCTTTGAATACCGCCACAGTCCTCGCCGTATTCTCCGTCGTTTACATTGGCATGTTCTTGGGCGAGATACCTGGGCTGAAGCTCGACCGCACGGGCATCGCTCTCCTCGGCGCAATCGCGCTGCTCGCTACCGGGGACATCAGCCCGCGGGCGGCCTGGGACGCCGTAAACGTCTCCGCAATAGCCCTCCTGCTCGGCCTCATGGTCGTGTCCGCGCAGTTCAAGCTGGGCGGTTTTTATGCACTCGTCACAAGATGCCTCGCCAGCGCGGACGTATCGCCGGAGGCCCTGCTTGCGATACTGGTCGGCACGGCGGGGCTTCTCTCCGCGCTTCTCGTGAACGACGTAGTCTGCCTCGCGGTCACCCCGCTCCTGATAGACGGGTGCGCCAGGCGCGGCCTCGACCCCGTCCCGTTCCTCCTCGCGCTGGCGTGCTCCGCGAACGTCGGCTCCGCCGCCACGCTTATCGGCAACCCCCAGAACATGCTGATAGGCGAGGTGCTGAAGCTGTCGTTTGCCGGGTACCTCCGCGTTTCTCTGGTCCCGGTAGTACTCGGGCTCGGCGCCGTCTGGCTGATAATATTTCTTCTGTATAAAAACAGATGGCTCAAGGAGACGCCCCTTCCGCCCGTCAGCGAGCCGGGCATAGACCGCTGGCAGACCTCTAAGGGCCTTGCCGTGCTGGCGCTGGTAATCGCGGCCTTCCTGCTTACGCCGTGGCCGCGCGACATCGTGGCCCTTGCCGCCGCCGGGTTCCTGCTGACGAGCAGGAG
>JAKAHE010000064.1 GCA_021815285.1 Nitrospirota bacterium | reverse complement strand
CCGCAGTGGCTATGACGGCCTTTGTATTTCCGTTTGCAATACTTGTAGGATCCGTGCTGAACTTCAGCCTGCGGTTTCTTGGGGTAACCCTTAAGTGAATTTTAATCATAGAGGAGAATTTATATGCCTAATGAAAAGGAACCGGGCGCGGGTTTCATTGTAACCGGCGAGATAAGGGACGAATTTCTGGAGTCCCTGTGGCTGCTTGAAGAAACAGGCGGCGGAAAAAAAACCGATAAACAATCGGTGTTCGCCATCGCCGTGCAGGAGGGCTATATCGAGGATAATGCCGGGGCGGAAACCGTCATAACGGATATGGCGGCCAGGGGGGATATACTGCTTGACGGAGACTACGTCTCCTTAAGCGATGCCGGACGTGAGGCAGCAAGGAATATAATCAGGAGGAAGAGGCTCGCGGAAACGCTGCTGTCGGAGGTTTTCGCCCTCGGGCCCATGGAGATGAAAAACGCCGCATGCCAGTTTGAACATATCTTAAGCCCGGAGGTAACGGATTCAGTATGTTCTTTCCTCGGGCACCCGCCATCCTGCCCTCATGGAAAGCCAATCCCGCGCGGGAACTGCTGCAAGAAGCTCGCGCACCATATCCGCCCGCTCGTGATGCCGATGAAGGAACTGGAGCCTGGGAACCGCGCACGCATAACTTTCATATCCCCGCGCGACCACGGCAGGATGGACAGGCTCTCGACTCTGGGCATCGTGCCAGGCACGGACATAATCCTGCACCAGAAAAAGCCGGCGTTTGTCATCAGGGCCGGTGAGACGGAGCTTGCGCTCGATTTGGACATCGCGGCGGAGATTTACGTGAAGTTAATCAGCTAAGATATTTAAGGAGCCATCCGTCGGCTATGTCGATTGCTCCGTAGGGGCAGATTTCCTGGCAGCAGAAACAGCGGATGCACTGGCGGTAGTTTATTTTGATTCCCGTATCGAGTCCGTCCATGGCCTTTGCAGGGCACATCTGGGCGCACAGCAAGCACAACTTGCATTTCCCCTTGTCCACCCTTGGCCTTGTCGTCAGCGCATCTTTCAAAAACCGTCTTGCCGTCTCCGGAATTGTCCATTCGAGATGCGTCCCCGGCGGAAGGCTGAAATCCCTTACTCCGGCAAATTCAGGCGCGCTGAAATCGCCCAGCAGATTTATTGCGGGGTTTTCCGGAAAAAGCCCCTTATCACATGCGGCCTTGAGTGTCGGGAGCTTAAAAGGTTCGACTCCGAGGAACCTGCAAAGCACGTAATCTACGGCAAAGGCGTATTCCCCGGCCATTATAAAGCCTGTCTCGCGCGGCCTGCCACTTCCGGGACCGTTACCGTCCATGCTGACTACGGCATCTGCTATCGAAAGTCTCGGTTTTATCAAACCGTGCAGTTCGACGAGCATTGCGGCGAAGGCGCTTTTGTCCACGCCCGCATTCAGATGCCACTGGACTTTACGTCTGCCGGGGATGCAGCCGAAAAGATTCTTTACCGCGAGTGTCAGAAGCATCTGGCCGTGCGTCTTGACCTTGGGAAGGTTTATTACCGCGTCGGCATGGAGGACTTCCCTTGAAATCTCGAAATGCCTGAACGTGCCGGCGCCCGTTACTTCTTCCGGTTCTGACAACTCTATTAAAGCCGCGCCTTCCGCCTGAGCAACCGCCGCTATACCGGTGACCTCGGCAATTTTTTTGAACGAGCCTATCGCTCCGGAGTCACCTATCGACGGAATCCCCCCGGATTCACTGACTAAACGGACGACCGCGCGCACCACCTCCGGATGGGTCGTTACGGCCTTCTCAGGGGCTTTGGCCGCCAGCATGTTGGGCTTTATCAGCACGCGCTCGCCGGGCCGGACGAACCTCTCCATACCGCCCAGCAGGCCAACGGCCTTTCTTACGGCGCTCTCAACAATATCTCTTTCGTAAGACCGGCACTTAATCGCGCTTACAGGAGTCAATTGATTAAATCTTCAGGAGATACATGCAGGCCTGTCCGTCAATCCTTTGGTCAACATCTTCCTTCGAGAGATTTATTCTGGACATACCCTCGTTGGCGTAGACCACCTTGCCGCTCACTGACCTGCACGCAATCTGATAGATCGCTGCGGTATTGCCGTTAACCCTTGTATGTTCGCCGATGATGGAACGGATTACCTGGTGCACTATGCAGAACGGGTGGAGGATGGCCCCCTTATTCTTATATATTTCCTTGTATTTTTCTTCCACGTTCCTGAAATATTCCGGGAGCTTACCGTCGGGCCCCTTAAGAGAGCCGAGGAGTTTAAGGAGAGGGCAGGCATGGAGGACGACTATCTCGCCCTCGATTGTGGATCTGCCTTCGAGTGTTACAAGAGAGGTATTGCCCGAGGCATGTTCTTTCAGGAAATCATCGAGGTTTTTGTAGTTCTCGCCGCCTATCTCAGCCGCTATCTCCCTCCCCTTCTCCTGAAGGTCGAAGATAATGGCGCTCATAAGCCTGCTTTTTTCCGGAATAACCTGCTTTGCCCACTCCTTGGTCAGTTTCTTTTCCAGGTGAGACATAGGACACCTCTCATTTGCTGCTGTTTATCGCTGCTCCACGAAATAAAAATACCTGCGTTCATCATCCGACTCCGGCTGGAACGCAGGTATTTTTGAGTAATCCTGTAAACTATATTCAGGAGGCTTTGGCGTACTGCTTTGCATTCTGGGCGACCTTTGCAAACCCGGAAGGGTCGGACACCGCCATTTCGGCCAATACCTTGCGGTCCAGCTCTATGCCGGCGAGTTTCAGGCCGTGCATCAGCTGGCTGTAAGAGATGTCGTTCATCCTTGCCGCCGCGTTTATGCGCGCTATCCAGATGCCCCGGAAGGTCCTTTTCTTGGCGCGCCTGTCCCTGTAGGCATATTTAAGGCCGCGGTCAACCGCTTCCGTAGCCGTCCTGAAAAGGCGGCTCCTGCCGCCGTAATAGCCTTTTGCCAGCTTGAGGACCTTGCTCCTCCGCCTCCTGGCCTTAAATCCCCTTTTTACCCTCGGCATGACATATCTCCTGTAAACATTAATGCGGCCCTGACTTCGGCCTGCCGCCGGTCTACCGGCTATTTGAAAGGAAGAAGCCTCTTGAGCATCGTTTCGTTGGTCTTGTCCGCATAGGATACCTTGGACAGCTTGCGCATTCTGCCTGCGGACTTGGAAGTCAGGAGATGGCTTCCGAAGGCCATGTCCCTCTTCACCTTGCCCTTGGCGGTGAAATTGAATCTTTTCGCCGCACCCCTGTGCGTCTTAAGCTTATAGCCAGCCATTATAACTACCCCCTCGTCGTCTTTTATGTAATAAGGCCATCACCACCCATTTAAAAAACCATGGGTAAAGCGGGAGTGAGCAGGTTACACTATTAAAAACCGTTTGTCAAGAAGACTTTGGGGCGATTACCATAGAAAGCGCCCTGCCCTCCTGTTTTGGCATCTGCTCAATATTGCCGGCCTCCTGGATGTCCGCCACCACCTTGTTCAAAAGGGCGTTCCCGAGCTCGGTATGCGCCATTTCCCTGCCCCGGAAAACTACGGTAATCTTTACCTTGTCCCCCTCGCCAAGGAACCTCTTCGCATTGTTCAGCTTGAAGTTATAGTCGTGAACGTCCGTGCCCGGACGCATCTTGACTTCCTTGAGCTGTATTATTTTCTGGTGTTTTTTACTCTCGTGGGCCTTTTTGGCCTGTTCATACTTATATTTGCCGAAGTCCATAATCTTGCAGACCGGCGGCTCCGCCTGCGGGGCCACTTCCACCAGATCAAGCCCTCTCTCTTCCGCCGCCCGGATAGCCTCGAACACAGGCAGTATCCCAAGCTGCGCGCCGTCGTCCGCTATAACCCTTACCTCCCGCACGCGGATCTCGCGGTTTACCCTCGTTGTCGGTTTTCCTATGACCTATCACCCCCTGTCGGTTTTTGTGTTGTTTTCAGCCAGTATCCTCTCCACGAACTCCGCCCTCGGAATCGGGCCAAGGTCTTTTCCGTCCCTAAGCCGCACGGCCAACGCGCCTTTTTCCTGCTCCTTGTCTCCAACTACAAGTATATACGGAATCTTCCGGAGGGTCGCCTCTCGGATTTTAAAGCCTATTTTCTCGTTTCTTATGTCGGCTTCCGCACGGATACCGGCGGCCCTGAGTTCATCCACGGCCTGTTTTGCGTATGCATCCTGCCTGTCCGTAATCGTGCATATCATGGCCTGCACGGGCGAGAGCCACACGGGAAACGCCCCGGCGTAGTGCTCGATGAGCACGCCGAAGAATCGCTCAAGCGAACCCATCAGCGCGCGGTGAATCATTATAGGCTGATGTGCGGTTCCGTCTTCCGCGATATACTCGACCCCGAAACGCTCCGGGAGGTTGAAGTCCACCTGGACTGTCGTGCACTGCCAGGAGCGGCCCAGGACGTCTTTTATTTTTATGTCTATCTTCGGGCCGTAGAAAACGCCTTCGCCCGGGTCAATGGAATAATCAAGACCCTTTTTCTCCAGCGCGCTCTTAAGCGCCTCTGTCGCCCTGTCCCAGTTCTCCTGCGTGCCGACCGACTTCTCAGGCTGTGTCGAGAGATATATGTCGTAATCCGAAAACCCGAAGGTCTTGAGCACAAAAAGCGTAAAGTCCAGTACCTTGAATATCTCGTCCTGTATCTGTGCAGGCGCGCAGAATATATGCGCGTCGTCCTGTGTAAAACCGCGCACGCGCATAAGCCCGTGGAGTGTGCCGGAGCGCTCGAAACGATATACCGTGCCAAGCTCCGCCCAACGTATCGGAAGCTCCCGGTAACTGCGCATCTTAGATTTGTATATGGCTATGTGGAACGGGCAGTTCATGGGTTTTATCTCGTATTCCTGCCCTTCAACCTCCATCGGGGAATACATGCTCTCGCGATAGAAGTCCCAGTGGCCGCTTTTTTTCCAGAGGTCGAGCTTAGCCATGTGAGGCGTATAGACAAGTTCGTAGCCGCTCTTTACGTGCTCCGTCTTCCAGAAGTCTTCTATCACCCGCCGCACTATCGCGCCTTTGGGGTGCCAGAGTATCAGCCCGGGGCCTGTCTCTTCTTCGTAAGAGAACAGCTCCAGATCTCTGCCAATCTTCCTATGGTCGCGCCTTTTTATTTCCTCAAGGCGGGCGAGGTAGGCTTTCAGCGGTTCCCTGTTCTGCCAGGCGGTGCCGTATATGCGCTGGAGCATCCGGTTATGCTCGTCCCCGCGCCAGTACGCGCCGGCGGAGTTTAATAATTTGAACGCCTTTATATAGCCCGTGGATGGGACGTGAGGGCCGCGGCAGAGGTCGATAAAGCCGCCCTGGTCGTAAATGGAGACTGTATCCGAATCCAGTTCGTTTATGATTTCGACCTTGTAAGGCTCGCCCATTTCCGTGAATAATTTTACTGCGTCCGCCTTCGGCATCTCTTTGCGGATAAACGGCCTGTTTGCCTTTATTATCTCAGCCATCCGGCTTTCGATTTTTTCGAGGTCTCCCGGCGTAAAACCCCTCTCGTAATCGAAGTCGTAGTAGAAACCGTCTTCGATTGCCGGGCCTATCGTAACCTTCGCGCCGGGGAACAGGTCCTTTACCGCCTGCGCCATAATGTGCGAGGCGCTGTGGCGGTATATTTCTTTGCCTTCAGGTGAATCGAAGGTTATTTCTTTTTCCGTGCCGTCCGGCATAATAATCCGCATGTTGAAACAGGTCTCCGAAATTAAAAAAGGCATCAATAGAAGGTATACCCTCCAATGACGCCCCGGCGAAATTACGAGTTTTACAACTGAAAATACCCCAAGGTCAATAAGATAAACCCCTCCAGTCAGCAACCACCTTCAAACATTATCAATAAACAGGGAACTTTGTCAAGCCTTTTCGTGCAGTTAGTTCAGCAGGGCAGCCGGCAAGACTTTGGAAAACCCCTGCCCCCGGACGCAGATTCCGGCGTCCCATCCCTGCCCCGGCTATGGTAGGCGCGGGCGGTTTCGAACCGCCGACCTCTTGCGTGTCAAGCAAGCGCTCTCCCCCTGAGCTACGCGCCTTTACGCCAGTGCAGGAGCAGATTGTAAATTCAAGCGGCAATTTTGTCAAGCTATAAAAAGGAGTTTTTGGAAATGGACAAAATGCGATATAAAAAAGGGGGCTGGGTACGCCCACGCCCCCCTTACGCCCACTTACAGTAATGCCGATACTGAACTGAATCTTAAGACGAGTCCGCAATTTGGCAGCGCCGTGGCCCGGCTTACTTTATGGCATCCTTGAGACCCTTGCCGGCGCTGAACCTTGGCACCTTGGCGGCGGCTATCTTTATGGTCTCACCGGTTTTGGGGTTCCTGCCCTTCCTTGCCTTCCTCTTGGTTACGGAGAAAGTGCCGAAACCGACGAGGGATACCTTCTGGCCTTTCTTAAGCGAGGCCTTTACGGAGTCAAGACAGGCCGCAAGGGCTTTCCCGGCAGCCGCCTTGCTGATCTCGGCTGAGTCTGCCATCTTCTCGATTATTTCCGCTTTCGTCATTTAACGTATCCTCCTTTCTTATGGAAATCGGATTACTGGATTAGTGCCTGAAAAATGATGTTGAAGTATCTCTTACGGATGCCCGATTGTCAAGGGTTTTTTTTATTCGGTATGCGCAGTTCGAATATTTTTTTCCGGAGTGTGTTCCGGTTTATGCCGAGGAGATCGGCGGCTTTAAGCTGATTGTAGTTGGTTTCGGAAAGCGCGCTGACGATAAGCGGCCTTTCCACAAGCGAGATTACAGAGTCGTAGAGATCGCTTTTCCCGAGCTTCTTTGTTTTCTTTATAAACGAATGTATACGCTCCTCGAGAAGGCCCTCGAAGGTTATCCCGCCGCTTATCCTGATTCCCTCCTTCTCACCTTTCATCAGGACTTCCAGGTCCTCCGGGAGTATGGCCATGGAACTCGAAAGCACTACCGCGCGCTTTATGCAGTTCTCAAGTTCCCGGACGTTCCCGGGCCAGTCGTATTCCATCAGGCGCTTGAGCGCCTTCGGGGTTATCTGCTTTTTCGGCGCGCCGAGTTCCTGCGCGGTCTTCTCGATGAAGTGTTCAGCGAGGGCTGGCACGTCCTCTTTTCTCATCCTTAAGGGCGGAAGGTGCAGGCTCACGACATTCAGGCGGTAGAAAAGGTCTTCCCGGAATTTCCCATCGGCGACCGCTTCCTCAAGTTCCCTGTGCGTTGCCGCGATTATCCGGACGTCCGCCTTGAGCGTTACGGTAGAACCTACACGCTCGAACTCCCTCTCCTGCAACGCCCGAAGAAGTTTCGCCTGGAGGTTTAAGTCCATGTCACCTATTTCGTCGAGGAAAAGAGTGCCGCCCGCCGCCTGTTCGAACTTTCCTATTTTCCTTGCCGCCGCGCCGGTAAAAGCGCCCTTTTCGTGCCCGAAGAGCTCCGATTCCATAAGCTCCCTGGGTATCGCCGCCGAGTTCACGACGACAAAAGGGCCGGCGACGCGCTTGCTGTGCGCGTGAATCGCCCGCGCGATAAGCTCCTTGCCGGTTCCGGATTCGCCCGTGATGAGCACCGTGACGTCCGTGCCCGCCACGCGGCCTACATCCTTGAATATCTCGCGCATCGAGGGAGCCTGGCCGATAATCTGCCCGACCTCGTAGCGCTCCCTAAGCGACGCCTTCAGGTTCTCCACCTCCGCCGCCATCGCCCTGTTATCCATTGCGCGTGTTGCGAGGAGTTTCACCTCCTCCACGTCGAAAGGCTTGGTGATATAGTCGAACGCGCCGAGCTTCATGGCCTCGATGGCGGTGCTCATCGTGCCCTGGGCGGTCATCATAATCACGCAGGTGTCGATTTCCGCCTCCTTCATCTGCTTGAGCGCCGAGAGGCCGTCCAGCCCCGGCATCCTTATGTCCATGAAGGCGAGCGGATATTCTCCCTTCTTCAGGAGAGAAAGCCCGGTATTGCCGTCTCTCGCCTCCTGGACTTCGTATCCCTCTTTCGTCATGGCCTTGTTCAGGACAAAGCGTATCGAGTCGTCGTCGTCAATGATTAATATTTTCTGCATCTATGCCTTCCGTAGAGACCGACCCGTTCACAGGCCCTTGAATTTATCTATCTCCCGAAATTGAATATTATTTTTTTATTATAATCCTGTCAAGACAATTCTGCATATTTTTTAGGCAACTTTTATATTGGCATACCTCCTCTTTATTCTTGCATATTAATCGCTGAAAATGGTAAATTATACTGTTTTGTTTTGAGCCAAGTAATTTTCGGAGGTTTGAAGCCCTGTGGATGAAAAATACAACCCCAGAACCGTAGAAGCAAAATGGCAGAAATACTGGGAGGACAACCAGTCTTTCAAGGTCTCGGAAGACACGAATAAAGATAAATATTACGTGCTTGAGATGTTTCCTTACCCGTCCGGGAAGATACACATGGGGCATGTCCGGAACTACTCCATAGGAGACGTCATCGCGCGCTACAAAAGAATGCGTGGTTATAACGTCCTGCACCCTATGGGCTGGGATTCCTTCGGTCTTCCCGCCGAAAACGCCGCAATCAAGCACGGGATCCATCCGCACAAATGGACGCTCGAAAACATCGCCTACATGCGCAGCCAGCTCAAAAAAATGGGACTCAGCTACGACTGGTCGCGCGAGGTAACGACATGCCTTCCGGAGTATTACAAATGGAACCAGGCGTTCTTCGTGCGTATGCTGAAGAAGGGCCTGGCGTATAAGAAGCTCGGGGGCGTGAACTGGTGCGAGTCCTGCAATACCGTGCTTGCGAACGAACAGGTGGAAGACGGGAAATGCTGGCGGTGCGAGACGGAAGTTCAGCAAAAGGAACTCCCGCAGTGGTTTTTCAGGATAACCGCATACGCCGAGGAACTGCTCGAAGACTTGGGCAAGCTTCCGGGATGGCCGGAGCGCGTCCTGACGATGCAGAGGAACTGGATAGGAAAGTCCGTCGGATGCGAGATTGATTTCATGGTAAAAAACGTGCCCGGGGTCGAAAAAATCACCGTATTTACCACGCGCGCGGATACCCTTTTCGGCGCGACTTTCATGTCTGTCGCTCCTGAACACCCCGTCGTCCGAGAGCTTATAAAAGGAAAACCTAATGAATCGCAAGTATTGGAATTCATAGAGAAAGTTAAAAAGACAAACAAGATAGAAAGAACCGCCGAAACAAGCGAGAAGGAAGGAATTTTCACCGGCTCATACGCAATAAACCCCGTAATGGACGAACAAATACCCATCTGGGCTGCAAATTTCGTCCTGGCGGAATATGGAACAGGCGCGGTAATGGCGGTCCCGGCGCATGACGAGCGGGACTTTCAGTTTGCGAAAAAATACGGCCTGCCGATAAAAGCCGTAATCCAGCCGAACGGCGAAAGACTTGATCCTGCAACGATGCAGGCAGCCTATGTGGGCGAAGGTATAATGACATCCTCGGGTCAGTTCGACGGAACGCCGAATGTCGATGGGAAAGAAAATGTCGCGGATTATCTTCAATCCAGTGGCATCGGGAAAAAGACAATAAACTATCGTCTCCGGGACTGGGGTATTTCGCGTCAACGCTACTGGGGCACACCGATACCCGTCATTTATTGCGACAAATGCGGGACTGTGCCGGTTCCGGAAGAAGACCTGCCGGTTCTCCTGCCGACGGACGTGAAGTTTTCCGGTCAGGGCGCATCGCCTCTTACAACTTCACGGGAATTTTTACAAGTGAAATGCCCGGTCTGCGGAGCGGACGCCACGCGCGAGACAGATACAATGGATACCTTTATGGACTCCTCGTGGTATTTCCTTCGCTATACAGGCCCGGACGATAATGTGCCGTTCAACAAAGAAAAAGCAGACTACTGGATGTCCGGCAGTGGAGTTGATCAGTATGTCGGCGGCATTGAACATGCGGTCCTACATCTGCTGTACGCGCGTTTCTTCAATAAGGTCATCAGGGACCTTGGCCTGACCACTGCTTCCGAACCGTTCAGGAACCTTCTTACCCAGGGCATGGTAATAAAAGACGGGGCCAAGATGTCCAAGTCCAAGGGCAACGTGGTAGACCCGGACGAGCTTATAAGCGAATATGGCGCGGATACCGCAAGACTGTTTTCTTTGTTCGCTTCGCCGCCGGAGAAGGACCTGGAGTGGTCAGACCAGGGGGTCGAGGGCTCTTTCAGGTTCCTTTCCAGAATTTTTCGCTTTGTTTATGATAAC
>JAKAHE010000063.1 GCA_021815285.1 Nitrospirota bacterium | reverse complement strand
CCGCAAAAAAACCGGCTGCGAAAAAGCCGGCTGCAAAAAAACCGGCCGCAAAGAAGGCCACAACTGCGTCGAAGGCAAAACCAGCCGCAAAGAAGACTGCTGCAAAACCGGCCGCAAAGAAGGCCGCAACTGCGTCGAAGGCAAAACCAGCCGCAAAGAAGACCGCCGCAAAGCCGGCTGCGAAAAAGACCGCCGCAAAAAAACCGGCGGCCGCCAAGAAAGCGACCGCCGCGTCGAAGGCAAAACCGGCCACCAAGAAGCCGGCTGCCAAAAGCGCAACAAAGTAAGTCAGACAGCCAATTTGTTCTTCCGGATTGAGGGCCGGGCTTCACGTCCGGCCCTTTTCATTTAAAAAAACAAAACCCCAGGAATTCTTTCCTATCCTGAGGTCTCCCGGACCTTCGTAACACCCCTTTTATACTCCAAGAGCGAAAGCTTTGTCAAGCAAAGATGAGGCCTCTTTTGATAACGAAATTCAATATCGGGCTTAACTTACGGTTGTGCATGGTTAAAAAAAATTATCCACAACTTACCCACAAACCGGGCGGCAAAAACCGCCACAGAACAGGGCCGCAATTAAATTTTTGCAGATATTTTAAGTAGTTACGGAGTGGCCGAGCAGTCAAACAAAAGGGCCGACGCTATGGTCGGCCCCTTTGAAATCCGGATTCCCGCGCCCTCTTTATTGAGTTCTGATTTTAACCGAGGCCGTGCTTGTCTGCCCTGCGCTGTCCTTGATGGTATAGGCGAAGGTATCGGTATAGTTTCCGAAAACGCCGGGGGTGCTATTGGGTGTATAAGTAATGTTCGGGCTGATAATGGATGAACTGTTACTTAGCGTTACTGTCCCGCGCATTCCGGACGAATATATACGGAATATCTTTGTCATTGTGGGTGTCTCGAACGTATCGTCGTTCGCCAGAAGGTTCATCTGTAAGGTGTTAGTGGTGTGAATTGTCGTGTAGTCGTCGTAGGCGATGGGCCGTACCTTCACGGCAATCGTCCCCGGAGCGCTGACCCAGCCGTTTGTATGTGTAACCTTATACGTAAAGTAATCTACCCCGCCAAAGTTCCGGTTTGGCGTATAGCCGACATGGAAGTTCCCCTGCGCATCCGGAGCGGTATCCATCTTACTCAGAATGCCTTTTACAGGGTCAGTATTTTGGTAGGTCAGGTTTTTATTCCAGTTGCTCAGATAATTCCCCAGGTTGATCGAAAACGGCGTGGTCGAATTCTTCTCCACTAATAAAGTCCCATACAAGCCGCCATCACCGGCCACGGGCGCGGGGCCGACTGTGACGGTAACCTGGTATTTTGACGAAACGGAATTCGGGTTCGTGCTGACTACATAATACATGTTGTCCACGCCGGAGAAGCCGGAATTGGGCGTATATGCTACGTTCTCGGTAGAGGCATTGACGCTCGCGCTGCCGTTCAAAGTATTAATCGAAGTTCCTTTATTTCCGGCGTTATCGTACAAAGTAACAAGCAGGCCAGCCGCACTCCCGCCTGAGTTCGCCCCGGAGTCCTTGATTATATTGAACGCCGTGTTGTTCCCGAACGATATGTTGTAAGATAGATTTTTCGCCACGACGGAACCGCTGTTCAGGGCGGGCGGCTGAATCGGGGACATGGCGCTTGAGATGCTCGTATAATTGCCAATCGGGGCAGGCGGGATATTATTCTGTCCCATGGAGAGCGTGATAAAGCCGGGGTATCTGTTTCCGTACACCGTCAGGATGCCGGTGGCGGTCATGTGCAGGATGGGCGAGCTGCTGCCTACAAGGTTGTTCAGCGTATACGTGCCCTTTATGAGCAGGGACTTTACGTCCGACGGGTCCATGGAAATGCTTGGCGTAAGCTGAAGGGTAAGGGGAAAGCTCGATGTGTTGGCAAATGTGTTCAGGTTGGGGTCGCCGCCGGTTACCAGAAACGCCGTCGCCCCGGAAGGGTTCGACAGGCCGCTCCCGACGGCGTTGACGGTTATCTGCATGCCGCTGTTGTTCCCGAATTCGTTCGTCGAATACAACCATATATAATGATGGTTGTTTTTATCCCTGTCGATTTCAAAGTCGTTGTATGTCCCGACGAAGTTCCTCGTTATCTTTTTCCCGGATAAATCAACGTAATGTATCGTCGCCGTAATCTTGTTCTGCTTCCATCCGGAATTCCAGGTCTCGTACGCCAGACATAGCGAGGAGACCTCGAGAAGGAGGACAACCGCTATGACTGCTATTTTGATTTTCATTGTAATCCTCCTTCCTATTGATGCGGGACGTTCGCGGCTACGAGATGAACCGTGATGCGTCCCGGATACGTGTATGAATTATTCGACGAGTCGGTAACGGTAACGTCGCCCATTATGGTATACGTTACGTTCATGTTTATGGTGGGCATTGCCGGGTTAAGCTTGTTCGGCCTCTCGACATAAAAGCCCTCGGCGGAGGACGCCATTAAATTGCTCATGGTATATGCGTTCTGGGACGAATCCTCTGCCTTGAAATTAAATGCCAGGGGACTTATCTGAGTGTCGATTTTGCCTAGGTCGCCCTGGTTCGTCGCCTCCACGAAGGTGGTAGGCCCGGAGTTCAGGCCAGTGCCGAACATGCCGGCGGTCAATTGTAAGGTAGGGTCGTTTTGGTCAAAAGATATTTGCAGGTTCAGTGTGGTGTCGTTGTTGACGTCGGCCGTATTATCGACAGATGCGTTTACATAAAACGGGGCGGTCTTCCCCGGAATGAGCTTCTGCGTAACGACTTTTGAAATAGACGCGTTGGTATATTGCAGGGTAACCGTTACGCTGGCCGCCACCGGCTTCGAGGCCCTGGGGGTCGTGTAGTTCAGGAACCAGATGTCGTCCGCATGGGCCTTCATGGGAAACGCGGCCAGGACGAGGAACAGGACAAGCAACAGCTTCTTCATACTGCCTCCTTTACGGCTATGGCAGCGAGCAGCAAGTGGATTGCGCGCCCCTGCGCCTTTGGCCCGGCTACCGGCCTTTTTTAAGCTCGAAGAGCACCTGCTTGGCGAGGTTTTTTAATGTATCGAAAACGCCGACGCCTGTCGTGGCGACGGCCTCGTAGGACGGAAGGCCGCGGGTGTTCAGGAGCTTCTCCATCTCCGGGACGGGCGCGACGTTGGGGAGGTCCCGCTTGTTATACTGGACGACGAAGGGAATCTTCTCGATGTCGTAGCCCTGCTCGGCGAGGTTCACGCGGAGGTTGTCCATGCTCTCGACGTTCGCCTCCATGCGCTCGACCTGGGAGTCCGCAACGAAGACGACGCCGTCCACGCCCTTTAAGATAAGCTTCCGGGAGGCGTCGTAGAACACCTGGCCGGGGACGGTGTAGAGATGGAAGCGGGTCTTGAAGCCGCGTATTTCGCCCAGGGCAAGCGGCAGGAAGTCGAAGAAGAGCGTCCGTTCCGTCTCCGTGGCAAGTGAAATCATCTTACCCTTCGCCTCCGGGTTCGTCTTCCTGTAGATGTAATGGAGGTTCGTCGTCTTGCCGCAGAGGCCCGGGCCGTAGTAGACGAGTTTTACGTTTATTTCGCGGGAGGAGTAGTTGATAAAGGACATTTGTTAACCGTCAGGACTGGCGGGGCATAAAATCGCCCACTTGATATGTATATAATGAATATATCGAATGCAAAACCGCCTCCATGAACTATCCGAACAGGTTGTCTATATCTTCGTCTGTTATCTCCGCGAACGGAGAGACGCTGACCTTGCCCTGGGCGCCTTCCTTCCCGGATTTCTCGGCGACGGACTGGAATATCTTCGCAAGCGCCTCGGCGCTTTTCTTTACCCTGAGTCTTACAAGCCCAAGGGAGCTTCTCTGATCGAATATCACGACGAGGATGATACGCTGGTCGATTATGGATATGTGGATATTATCCTTCTCGCCTTCGTGGAATAGCACAGAGAACTCTTTCTCGCCAAGGAGTTTGGCCATGCCGCCCGTCGCGGCTATGTTGCCCGCCGTAAGCGAGGCAAGCGAGGTAGTGTCAAGCCCGCGGACCTCTCCGGCGGAGGCTATGAGCTGGCCGTTTTTGTCCACAAGGAAGACGACCCTTGCGTTTGCCTGGGCCTGAAGACGCTGAAGCTCCTGATCTACGGAGCCGAACTCTTCCTCGAACATTACAAGATCTGAACCCGGCATCACTGCTCCTTTTTATTAATAAACGACATTTAACCCTACCATAAAACCGCACGGTATTTCAAGGAAAATCTTATTATTTTCAATACACTTGACTTTGGGACGCGGCAGGCTATGCCAAAAACCGCCGGTGAACAGGGCAATTACAAAAATATGAAGGCGGATTCTTCGGCGGCTGCCTCAGAATGACGGGCAAGACCAGTACGCGGCTCCCATTTTATTTTGCCTTCCCGGCTCCGTATTCCGGCAATACAAGGTCTTTTATTGTCCAACCGTCCAGGGTATAGGACATATTCTCCTCCATCCGGCGAAAGAGCTTGTCCGCCTCCGGGATGTCTTCTCTATTTTGCAGTGCAAAGGAAACATTCCCGGCGGCCCTGGCCTTTGCGACTATCTCCTTTACCGTTATGCTGCCCGGGTCCCTTCCCGGCAGGTAACCCGCTCCGTTGTCCGCGGTTTTGTAGACAAGCCTCTCGCCCTCGAGGGCCGATATTGCCTCAAGGATAACGTCCGGCGGGAGGCCGAGCCGCTCCGACAGCGTGTCAACTGTCCAGGGAGGCCTGTTGAAATAAAAATTATACCCTACGAGATACATCACGAACACGGCAAGCCGCTCCTTGACGCTACCGCTCATCGCACTGGCGGACATACCGCTTTTGCCCGCGAAGCGCGGGTACTGATAATAAAACGACACTGAACCGCCGACCAGGAATATCAGCCAGCTCCAGTAAAGCCACATCATGAAAAGCAGGATTATTGCAAACCCGGCATAAACTGCGGAATAGCTCTTCGAGGACGCGATGAACGTGGCGAACGCCCAGCCGGTCACCTCCCATACCACGCCCGCGAATATCCCGCCCGCAAGAGCGGACTTGAATTTCACTTTCGTGTTGGGCATAAGGATATAAATCAGCGTGAACGCCGCGCATGTTGTAACATACGGGAGGAGGCGGCCTATAAAAATATATGCCTGTCCAAGCGCGCCGATGGAGGCGATCCTAAGTACAAGGGCGTTACTCTGTATCGCGGCTGTAAGCCCCATTGCGGAGAACATCAGTATCGGCCCTACGAGCAGAATGCTTAAATAATCGCTGAACCTCCTTGAGAAGCTCCTGGGCTTTTTCACGCGCCAGATGTAGTTCAGCGCCTCCTCGATCTTGTATATGACCCCTATCATGGAATAGAAAAGTAGGGAAACCCCCACGGAGCTCAGCACGCCGACCTTTATCCTGCCGATATACTCCATTATTTTCTGGACTATCTCGGCGCCCTGCGGCCCAAGCGGCTTTACAAAACCAAGGAGAAGCGGCCCGACCTGGTTATGCGCGCCGAAGGCCCTGAGCACCGAGAAGCTTACCGCGAGGAGCGGGACAAAGGAGAGAAGCGTGGTATAGACGAGGCCCATCGTCCTTAGCTGAAGCTGAAAATCCCGGTATGCTCCCACTGTAGAATAAATTAGCTTCCATGCCGATACGAGATACGCCTCGTGCCTTTTCAGGCTGGCCGGGTCTCTTGTCCAGACTTCTTCCGAAAGGAAGCGGCGGGCTTTCCTTATCTTTTCGATCGGTTTCAATATCCCCCCCCTATACTAAAACATAGCAGAGGACAGTAATTTTGTCAGTGCGTCCGCATTTTATGATAATATCGTCCAATGAAAAAACACAGGGTCATTTTCGAGCCTGCCGGGGTAACGGCCGAGGTAAACGACGGCGCGACGCTCCTGGAAGCGGCGGCCAGGGCGGGCGCCGGTCTCGACAGTATCTGCGGCGGGAGCGGCATCTGCGGCAAGTGCAGGGTCCTTGTGAAGGACGGGATGCCCGCCTTAAGCGCGCCTTCCGATATCGAAAAAAAATTCATCAGCCAGGAAGAAGGCCCGGTGCGGCTCGCGTGCGAGAGCCGCGTATACGGGGACGTGACCGTTCACGTTCAGCCTGCCGGCATGATTTCGAGGAAGGCCGCGCGGAAAGTATCTGTAAATCTCGACCCCGCCGTTAAAAAATATTCCGTAAAAATCAACCCGCCCTCGATGCAGGACATGGGCCGGGGCGACAGGGAGCGCCTCATCGAGGCCCTCCGGGCGCAGCACGGGATATCCGGATTGTATATGGACTTTAATGTCCTGAAGGGCCTTCAGAAAATTCTGAGGGACGGCCTGTGGGAAGTTACGGCGTCGATATGGAGCGGGAAGGAAATAATCAGGCTTGAACCTTACGTCTCGGGCGCCGCTTACGGGCTTGCCGTGGACATAGGCACCACGACCGTCGCGGCATATCTCTGCGACCTTTGCTCCGGAGATGTCCTGGACACCTTTTCAAAGACGAACCCGCAGGCAATCCACGGCGACGATGTGATGGCCCGGATAACCTTCGCCATGACAAACCCGGAGGGTCTTTCGGTAATGCAGGGCGAGATACGAGACTGCATAAACGGAATAATCGGCAAAACCGGCCTTTTGCCTGAAGACATCCTGGATATGACGGTCGTATGCAACACGGTCATGCACCATATCTTCCTGGGCATAGATCCCTCCGGCATAGGAGCCGCCCCGTTTGCCCACGCAGTCTCCCGCCCGCTCGATGTCAAGGCGCGCGAACTGGGGATAAACATAAACGAATCGTCGTACATACACGTTCTGCCGGCACCCTCCGGATTCATTGGGGCGGACAGCGCGGGCGTGCTCATAGCCCTGGAGCCGCACAACCAGGACAGGAAACTGTTGATAATAGACGTCGGCACGAACGGCGAGATACTTCTTGGCGACAGAAGCGGAGTATATTCCGCCTCCTGCGCCACCGGCCCGGCCTTCGAGGGGGCGCAAATAAAATACGGAATGAGGGCATCCGCGGGAGCTATCGAGCGGGTATGGATAGACCACGACACAAAAGAGCCGTCGATTGAGATAATCGGAAACGCCCGGGCCAGGGGCATCTGCGGCTCCGGGATTATAGACGCCGTGGCCGGGCTTTTCAGGGCCGGTATAATCGACAAATCCGGGCGGCTGCGGCTGGAGCCGCTTCGGGCGAATGGCCTGCCGCATACGGAAAGATTAAGGCTGGATGCCAACGGCAGGCCCGAATTCGTCATCGCACAAAAGGGGCAGACGGAGACCGGCTCTGACATAACCATAACCCAGGCGGATGTCCGGGCGGTCCAGCTCGCCAAGGCGGCGCTTTATGCCGGAACGAGGCTCCTGATGCGCAGGATGGGCATAGAGAAAATAGATGGTATAATCCTTGCGGGCGCGTTCGGAAGCTACATAAACAAGGAATCGGCCCTGGCCATCGGCATGCTCCCGGAGTGCGCCCCGGAGAATATTTCCGCAGTCGGGAACGCGGCGGGAGAGGGCGCGGCGCTGGCCCTGCTGAACGTCGGAAAACGAAAAGAGGCCGAAAGGGAGGTCTTGAAACTACGGCACCTGGAGATTTCGACAGACCCGGACTTCCAGGAGGAGTTTCTGGCGGCCATGAATATACCGCACAGTTGAACTACCTTCCCACGAGGCTGTAAATAAGCGCAGACAGCACGACCAGCGTAAAAAGGCTGTACATCCAGTCTTTGTCCCTCAGGAAAACCGCAAACGAAAAGGCCACCCGCGCAATAGGCGTGGCGATAAGGACTACAAGCCCAGCCTGTATGATACCCCGGCTCTCAAGCGACCAGGCGAGCCTGAAAATCCCGCCCAGGTGCCTGAGGCCCGGAGGCTCTCCCCGGAACACGCCGTAATCCTGTCGAATGGCCCCGTATTTAACCAGGTACCATATGCCGCCGGTCAATACTATTGCGGCGGCGGCGACGACGCCGGTAATCAGAAGCGCGCCGAGAAGCTCCTGCGTCCTGCTTTTTTTATTTTCGTAAGCCGGGTTCATTTCACGCCGCCCGTAATACCGTTATATATCATCTCAAGCGCCATGACGGCGATTACGACGCTGAAGATAGTCCGCAATCTGACGGGCTTCGTCCTGACCAGTGTCCTGGCGCCGACCCATGAGCCTGCGAGCACTCCAAGCATCACGGGCATTGCAAGGCCCGGGTCAATATATCCCAGGTGCAGGTACGCCCCGGCGCTTGCGGCGGCGGTCACGCCTATCATGAAATTGCTCGTGGTGGTGGATACCTTGAAAGGGAGCTTCATGGCGCGGTCCATCGCCAGCACCTTTACGGCGCCGGAGCCTATGCCAAGCAGGCCTGACAGCCCGCCCGCAACGAACATTATCCCGAAACCCGCCGGCACATTGCCGACATGATAGCTTACGCGACCCTCGGACGATGGGTAGTCCGAGTCCATCCTTAGCCTTGCGGCGACGACTCCGGGCTTCTGTGCCCCGGCTCTTCCCGGCGCGTGCCTGGAGAGAAATGCGGAATATATGAGGACAACCCCGAAGATTATGCTGATTGCCGACGTCGGGATCCTCGACGCGACGAATGCCCCCAAAAGCGCCCCGAATGTCGTGGCTATCTCAAGGAACATCGCCACCCGTATATTGGTGTATCCCTCCCGGACATATGCGGCAGCCGCCCCGGAGGAAGTCGCTATTATCGAAACAAGCGAGGCTCCCACGGCGTAGCGTATATTAACGCCGAAGGCGAGCGTCAGCATGGGGACGATTATAACCCCGCCGCCAAGCCCGGTCATCGCGCCGAAAAAGCCCGCGAGCAGCGACCCGGCAAGCACAAGAAGCGTCATGTAAAGCGCAGTCAAGGTTCCTCTTGCTTTAGTAGCCCCACCAGGGCCCGTAACCCCAGTCCGGTCCGTAGCTCCAGTATGGCCCGTACCAGCCTTCGTAGGGGTAATATGGATAGTAAGGATACGGATAGTAATATCTCTGCCTTCTCCAGAGCGTAATCTGCCGTATCTGTATAACAGGGTAGGTATAGGCAAGTTTGTCGTCACGGTTTATTACGCTCTTCGAACCGACGACCACGCCCGCGATGGTAACCTTTCTGCCCTTCCGGTATACCAGGGGGTCCATGTAAGACTCCGTCCCGGCTACGAAACGGCCACGGGAATATTCTATAGACATGGGCTCTTCCCCGTAGTGGAGCGGCGTCTCGAGGACATATATCTCGCTCCCCTTGGTGTCGTTGACGGTTTTGATAATCATACCGCCCCATATCACCATGTCGCCCTTGTACGCCTCAGGGTTTTTGTATACCATCTCGAAAGTCAGGTCGGGTTTGGCCTGCCGCCGGTATCTCTGGGCGATGGGATAAGCGCACGAGGCCAGCGTTACCGAAACAACGCCGAAGATAAGGCACATTCTCAATTTTTTAAGGGACATGGCTCACCCCCATTTTTTAATCGAACTGCCCGGAGCCCTTGCCTGTAAGTTTAATATGGATTTCCCCGGTTGTAAACCGTTCCCGGGACAAAAAAACACAAATAAAAAAGAGGGCTGCCGCACAGGCAACCCTCTTTTATTACACAGCCCATTAAAACAGGCGATATCTTCTATTCTCCCACAAGCTCCCTTGCAGCTGCGGCGGCCTCGGCGTCTATTGCCTCGCTTTTTCTCATGACGGAAAGGATTGTGGAAGCTATGGTCAGCAAAAGAAGCGTGCCCATGACTATTATGAAGCCGTGCATGAACGCGCTGTCCTTGACGGCAAGCGGTATGCTTGGCTCCCTGAACACGTGCTGGACATTGGGATAACCCTGCGCGGCCAGGCTGCCTCTCTCGAGCTTGGTAAAGATAAGGCCGGAGATGTCCACGCCGAATATCAGCCCAAGCGACCTCATCATGTTCAGCAGGCCGCCCGCAAGGCCGAGCTTGTCCTTCGGCGCGGCGCCCATGATGGCGCTGTTGTTGGGCGGGGTGAACATTCCCATGCCTACGCCGAGCAGTATCAGCTCGCCTATCAGAATCATGCTGCTCGTCTGCGCCCCAAGGAACATGAAGGCAAAGCAGGCGGCTGAAGCGAGAAGCATCCCGCCCGTCGTCATGACCCTCGCTCCATGCTTGTCTGCGATGTGTCCGGCGACGGGGGCCACAAAGGCCATTGCAAGCAAGATCGTCGTCAGGAGGCTTCCGGACTTAGCGGGGCTGAAATTTATCACGTTTTCTAAATAAAACGGCATCAAAAAGAGCACCCCGAACATGACGTAATATGAGAGCATGCCGGTCATGTTCCCGACGGTGAACGTCCAGTTCTTGAAGAGCCTCAAGTCTATCATCGGCGATTCGACCTTG
>JAKAHE010000062.1 GCA_021815285.1 Nitrospirota bacterium | reverse complement strand
TTCCGATCTCGCCTCAAGCAGTATCTGGAACCCGTTGCAGATGCCAATTACCAACCCGCCGCCGTTTGCGAAGCCCGCCACGGCCTTCATAACCGGGGAGAAGCGCGCGATAGCCCCTGTGCGCAGGTAATCTCCGTAAGAGAAACCGCCGGGTATTATCACGCCGTCGTATTTTTCCCGCAACGATTCTTCCTTGTGCCAGATGAAGTCAACCTCCTGGCCGAGGACGTGTTTCATCACATGATAGCAGTCGTGGTCGCAGTTGCTGCCCGGGAAAACGATTACGGCAAATCGCATAAAAACCTCGTTCTATAGATTGTCACTCCCGCGAAAGCGGTGGCCCAGCGACTTCTAAGTCACTTGATTCCAGTTTTCACGGGAATGACCGTAAAATTACTCAATCACGTATTGATAATCCTCGATAACAGTATTCGCCAGGAGTTTCTCGCACATCTCCCTGATCTGAGCCTCGGCTTTTTCCCTGTCAGTCTCGTCGAGCTTCACCTCGACGTATTTGCCAAGTCTCACGTCCTGCACGTTCCCGTAGCCGAGCGACGCGAGCGAGTGCTGGACGGCCTTGCCCTGCGGGTCGAGAACGCCTTTTTTCAATGTAACGAAAACCTTTGCATTTAACATTCGTACCTCATTATGTAGCTGCCCCGTTCATGGGGCGGTTAAAAAAATGCGCCCGGCAAATCGGGCAGCTACTCAGTCGCACACCCGGCGGCAGACTTCCTGGTATGCCTCCTCGACCTTGCCAAGGTCTCGGCGGAAGCGGTCCTTGTCCATCTTCTCCATCGTCTTCTTGTCCCAGAACCTGCAAGTGTCCGGGCATATCTCGTCGCCAAGGAGAATCTGTCCGTTGTGCCGCCCGAACTCCAGCTTGAAGTCCACGAGTATTATGCCGCGCTTGTCGAAATAGCTCCGGAGTGTACGATTAACCTTAAGCGCCATATTCCTTATAGTCTTAAGCTCCGCCGGCGTGGCCCATCCAAGCGCGATGACGGTGTCGTCATTCACAAGCGGGTCGTCGAGTTCGTCGTTTTTATAGTAAAATTCGAGTATGGGCTTATTTACTTTCGTTCCCTCCTCAACACCGAGCCTCTTGGACATGCTCCCGGCAACGATATTCCTGATGACCACCTCGACCGGTATTATTTCAAGCTTCTTTACCAGCATATCACGGTCGTTCAATCTCTTCACAAAATGCGTCGGCACGCCCTTGGACTCGAGGAGCGTGAACAGGCGCTCCGAAATCCTGTTGTTCATTATACCTTTGTTGACGATTGTCCCGCGTTTCTTCGCGTTGAACGCGGTTGCGTCGTCCTTGAAATACTGTATATAAAGGCCCGAGTCGGCTGTTTTGTAGATTTTCTTCGCCTTGCCCTCATAGATCATCCTGCCTTTTTTCGTCTGCATGTCTTTTCTCCTGGTAAAATTCATCCGCGCTTTGTTCCAAAAACCCGCCCGAATATCCTGTCAACATTCTTCGTATGATACTCAAGCGAAAAACACTCCAATAACTCTTCCCTGGAAAGGGCCTTCATCACATCCTTATCCTTCAGCAGGAGCGCCTTGAAATCCTTGCCTTTTTCCCAGACCTGCATGGCGTTTCTCTGGACGATGCCGTAAGCGGCCTCGCGGGAAAGGCCCTTATCAGTGAGGGCAAGTAGAACCCGCTGTGAGTTGATAAGTCCCTTCATCTTGTTGAGGTTCGCAAGCATGTTATCCGGATAGACGAGCAGGTTTTTTATGACGCCGGTAAACCGCTTCAGCATGTAATCGATGAGTATCGTGCTGTCCGGAAGTATTACGCGCTCAACGGAGGAATGACTTATGTCGCGCTCGTGCCATAAGGCTATATTCTCGAACGCGGCCAGCATGTTTCCACGGATTACCCTTGCCAGGCCGGAGATATTCTCGGACGCGATTGGGTTACGCTTATGGGGCATCGCAGAGGAACCTTTCTGCCCCTTGGAGAAATACTCCTCAGCCTCGTAGACCTCGGTCCTCTGGAGGTGTCGTATCTCGACGGAGAACTTGTCGAGAGATGACGCCGTCATGGCGAGCGCGGACATATACTGTGCATGGCGGTCTCTCTGAACTATCTGTGTGGAAACAGGCGCAGGGGAGAGTCCGGCCTTTTTGCAGACATATTCTTCAACGGACGGGTCCACGTTCGCAAAAGTCCCAACTGCTCCGGAGATCTTGCCATAGGCGGCAATATCCCTCGCCTCTTCCATGCGGCGCAGATTTCGCTTCATCTCGTCATGCCAGAGCGCCATTTTCAGTCCGAAAGTGACCGGCTCGGCATGGATCCCGTGCGAGCGGCCTATCATCACCGTGTCTTTATGCTCATATGCCCGGTCCTTCAGGACGGCCATCAATTCCTTTATATCCTTTATTATTATTTCAGCCGCCTCTTTCATCTGTATCGCAAGGGCGGTGTCGAGGACATCCGATGATGTAAGGCCCATGTGAATAAAACGCGCGTCCGGGCCGACATATTCCGCGACATTCGTCAGAAAGGCTATGACGTCATGTTTTACTTCGCGCTCTATCTCGTCCACGCGCGCGGGGTCGAAGTTTGCCTTCTTCTTTATGTTGGAGAGCGCGGCTTTCGGCACCTTGCCAAGCCTTGCCCATGCCTCGCACGCCAGCGTCTCGACAAGGAGCCATTTTCTGTATTTGTTCTCCTGCGACCACACCGCGGCCATCTCCGGGCGCGTGTATCTCTCTATCATCAGTTCCCTTTCCTTACGCTCCTGGCGATCTTGTCCAATACGCCGTTAATGAACGTGGCGGATTCCTCCAGGCTGTATTTTTTGGCTATCTCGATTGCTTCGTTTATCGTAACGTTCACGGGGATGTCAAGGAAATACAGGAGTTCGCAGGTGGCAAATCTGAGGATGTTCCTGTCTATTGTGGAAAGCCTGTCGAGCGTCCAGTTTTCGAGATGCCTGGTTATGAGGTCATCGATTTCTTTTCCGTGTTTTTCGGTATTCTGGACTAATATCAGCGCGTAACCGGCATCTTCGTCCTTGCCGCCGAAGGCCTCAAAAAACCCGGACATGTCTTCTCGGTTGCTCCGCTCGCCGGAGACGTCAAGCTTGTATAGAAATTGTAACGCCAGTTCCCTTGCCTTGCGGCGGCTTCCCATAAGACCGTTACTTTTTCAATGCCTTAAACAGGTTTACCATCTCTATTGCTGCCACGGCTGCGTCAAAACCCTTGTTACCGGACTTCGCCCCGGCGCGCTCTATCGCCTGCTCTATGGAATCGGTAGTCAAAACACCGAATATTACCGGGATTTTTGCATCCATGCCTACAGCCGCGACGCCCTTGGAAACCTCCGCGCTGACATAATCGAAATGCGGAGTCGCCCCGCGTATTACCGCCCCGAGACATATTACGGCGTCATATTTCCCGGAAGAAGCTGCGATTTTCGCCGTGACCGGTATTTCAAATGCGCCCGGCACCCTGACAACGGTCAAATCGCCGTCCTTTGCGCCGTTTCTTACAAGGCCGTCAAGCGCGCCCTCCATGAGCTTTGAAGTGATAAAATCGTTAAAACGCGAAGCAATAATGCAGAATTTAAGTCCCTCGGCGTTCAGGTTTCCCTGCACCTGCTTAGGCATCGAGTCCTCCTTCGAGAATGGGCCGGGGTTAGCAGCAGACTTTGCCGCTCATCCGTTACCTGCTCCCGGCCACCCGCCTTTACACGTTCTCCAGTATATGTCCCAGTTTCTGCTTCTTCGTTTTCAGGTATTTCAGGTTAGTCGCGTGGGCCGGTATCTCTATCGGCACTCTGCCGGTCACCTTCAGACCATAGCCTTCCAGTCCTATAATCTTGCGCGGGTTATTAGTCATAAGGCGCATTTTCTTGACGCCCAGGTCAACGAGTATCTGCGCGCCTATGCCATAGTCCCTCAAGTCCGCCTTGAATCCAAGCTGGAGGTTCGCCTCCACAGTATCCATGCCCTTGTCCTGGAGCTCGTATGCCCGCAGTTTATTTACAAGGCCGATTCCCCGGCCCTCCTGCCGCATATACAGGATAATTCCCTTTCCCTCCTGCTCTATCATCTCCATCGCCTTGTGGAGCTGGTCTCCGCAGTCGCACCTCAGGGAATGCAGGACGTCGCCCGTCAGGCATTCGGAATGAACGCGCACAAGGACGTCGTCTCCAGGCTTTATATCTCCCTTGACAAGCGCGAGGTGGTTTAGGTCGTCAACGTCGTTCTCGTACGCTATGGCGGTAAAATTGCCGTATTCGGTAGGGAGGGTGGTTACCGCGGCCCTCTTTACAAACGACTCACGCCGCATCCTGTATTCTATCAGGGATTTTATGGTAACCATTCTAAGCCCGTGATCTTTGGCGAACTCGGCAAGTTCGGGAACCCTGGCCATTGTCCCGTCTTCGTTCATTATCTCGCAGATAACTCCGGATGGGGCAAGCCCGGCTATGCGGGCAAGGTCTACCGAACCTTCCGTCTGTCCGGCCCGCCTCAGAACGCCGCCTTTCTGTGCCCGAAGCGGGAAAATATGACCGGGGCGGGCAAGGTCTTCCGGCTTGCAGTCTTCGCGCACTGCGGTAAGGATGGTGGTGGCCCTGTCCTTTGCGGAAATGCCTGTCGATACGCCTTTTTTGGCCTCTATGGAAACAGTGAACGCTGTGCCGAATGCGGAGGTGTTTTTTGAAGACATCATCGGGAGCTGAAGCTCTTCAACTTTTTCGGCGGTCATGGACAGGCATATCAGCCCGCGCCCGTATTTCGCCATGAAGTTTATCGCTTCCGGCGTAACCTTTTCCGCCGCCATGGTGAGGTCGCCCTCGTTCTCCCTGTCCTCGTCGTCAACGAGTATTACCATTTTACCGTCGCGAATATCCGCTACGGCGTCCTCGATGGTGTCGAATTTCTGCTTGCTGCGGGTCACTTTAATCAACCTTCCGATTATAGGGGAATATTTTCGGGAAGGAAAATTATAACAACTCCGATATGCCATGTAAAGCGAAAAAGCAGAAACTACCCCTTCGCCTCGATGAGCGTATATGCCATGTGCGTTACGTGCGTGTTTATGCGCTCAAGATATGTGAGCATGTCGAGGTGTATGGCGCTTGTCTCAAAGGATTCTTTCAGGCCCGCCTTCAACCTTTCGATATGTGCGTTCCTGTATTCCTTTTCAAGACCTTCCATCCTTTCCTTGTTCTTCATGACCCGCTCTGCAAGGTCGAGGTCGTTTGCCGTGAAAGCGGCAATCGCCGTCTGGAAGTTTTCCGCAACCTTCCGGTGGAAATCCCTGATTTCCAGATGTCCTTCCCTGGAAAAACTAAGCCCGTTTCTCATTTTTTTCCTCGCCAGCGACATTATGTTCTTGTCTATCGTATCCCCGATATTCTCAAGGTCCGAAGTAATTGATATTATGGAAAGCTCCCTTCTCGACTGTTCTTCCGTAAGCGAACCGGGTATCTTAGCAAGATAAAACCTTATGCTCCTGTCGAGCTTGTCAACGCGGTCGTCAGTCTCCTCTATGCCGGATATGAAACCCTCGTCCTCAAGCTCAAATGCCTTCGGCACGTTCACCAGCATGTCCTGGACGATATCGGCCATCCGGAGCGTCTCCCGCGCCGCCTGGGACAGGGCAAGCGGCGGCGTGGTCAGGACGGCCTCGTCGAGGAATTTCGGACCGAAAGGCTCGTCTTCTTTTTTACCCTTTACCGTCTTTTCGAGAAATCTTGCTGTAAGGGAAGAAAACGGCAGGAAAATAATGGCCAGCGCGGCGTTAAAGAATGTGTGGGCGTTTGCAATCTGCCTGATTACGTTGTCGGAACTATGCTGGACGATGTCCGCAAGCGGCCCCATCAGAGGGAAGAATATCAACACGCCGATCACCTTGAAAAGCGTATGGGCGTAGGCGACCCGTTTGCCCTCGGCGGTGCCTGTCAGCCCTATGAACATGGCAGTGGCGCAGGTGCCGATGTTCGCGCCGAATATAATCGGCAGGGCCTGATGTATGCCTATCAGGCCCTGCGATGCAAGACTCAGGGCCACGCCGATCGTCGCGGCGCTTGAATGGACAAGGGCGGTAAAGGCGGCGGAGATTAAAAGCCCTATTATAGGGTTATTCTTCAGCATGACCAGCATGAGGCGGAATATCTCGGATTTTCCGAGCGGGGCCATGGCATCCGACATTATTTTTATGGACAGGAATATAAAACCGAATCCTACTACAGCCTGGCCCGCATCTTTCCACATCCGGCTCTTCCCGAGGTACACCCCCAGCAGGCCCAGGCCGATGAGCAGTATAGAGTATTCCATGATATTGAACGCGATTATCTGCACGGTTACGGTTGTGCCGATGTCCGCGCCAAGTATCACACCCAGCGTCTGGGCGAACTGCATTATGCCGGAATTGACGAACCCGACAAGCATGACTGTCGTGGCGGTGGAGGATTGTGTGAGCGTGGTTATTATAATGCCCAGGAGAAGGGCCTTTGTGCGGTTCCTGGTGAGATAATTGAGGGCCTGTTTTAAATGCGGGCCGGCGGCCTTCTGAAGCCCTTCACCTGTCTGGCGGATGCCGTACACCAGGAGCATCAGTCCGCCGAACAGGGAAAAATACATGAGACTCGTCATAAATACTCACAATTACAATACAGAATCAGAATGACGACACAAGCCTGTCTATCTCCGCCCGGGTTCTTTTTTCCGTAACCGCAATAAGCATCCTGCCGCTCAGTTCAGGATAATAATCGCCAAGGTCGAGACCTCCGATTATATTACTCTTCAGGAGCCTTTTGTTCAATGTCTTAATATCCTTGACGGAGACGGCAAATTCCTTAAAGAACGGCGCATTGAAAGCGGGCTTTATCCCCTTCTTCTTGAGTTCGTCAAGGGCGTAATGGGATTTTTGCAGGCACAGTGACGCCGCTTCTCTCAATCCTCGGCCACCCATGAGCGAGAGATAAACTGCCGCCGTCAGGGCCACCAGGGCCTCGTTCGTGCAGATATTGGATGTAGCACGTTCCCTTTTGATATGCTGTTCGCGCGTCTGGAGCGTCAGGACATATCCGCGATTTCCCCGCCGGTCCTTCGTCTCGCCGACTATCCTCCCCGGCATCTGCCGGATAAAATCCTCCCTGCACGCGAATATGCCGAGATACGGCCCGCCGAAGGACATGGATTTACCAAGCCCCTGCCCTTCACCGACAACGATGTCGGCCCCAAGTTCTCCTGGACTTTTAAGTATCCCAAGGGCAACAGGGTCAATAGCGGCGACAAGGAGCGCTCCCTTTTCGTGCGCGGTCTGGGCGGCGGTTTTTAAATCCTCGATGCAGCCGAAGAAGTTCGGATATTGTATTATCACGGCAGCGGTATCCGCTCCGATGTCCTGTACAAGGGCCTGCATGTCCGTAGTCCCGGAGACAGCGTCGCAGGGTATTTCCACCACCGGGGACTTTACTCCGCGCATGTAGGTTTTAAGCGCCTGTCGGTAGTTTGGATGCGCCGCCCTGGAGACGGCAACCTCCCGCCTTTTTGTAAGCCTCTGGGCCATCAGCGCGGCCTCGGCCATTGCGGATGCGCCGTCGTACATGGATGCATTCGCCGCGCCCATGCCGGTCAGCTCGCAGACCATGCTCTGGTATTCAAACGCCGCCTGGAGAGTTCCCTGGCTCGCCTCCGCCTGGTATGGGGTATAAGACGTAGCGAACTCCGAGCGGGACGTTATGGACCGAACGGCTGACGGAATAAAGTGGTCGTATGCCCCGCCGCCCATGAAACAGGCATATTCCGATGCGTCTGCGTTAAGCGCGGCAATCTCCTTAAGCTCCGCCATCAGATCCATCTCGGAGAGCGCGGGCGGGAGACTGAGCGGCTCTTTAAGGAGAAGTCCCTCCGGAATTTCCCTTATCAGGTCTTTAAACTCGCGCACGCCTGCCGCATCGAGCATCAGTCTTCGGTCTTCCGGCGTATTCTGGATATATCTCATTCTGAAACCGATTTTCCGCTTGAGGCCGGCCTGCCGGTTTTCCTGTAGAATGGGAACTCGACAATCTCAGCCGTATGCGCCTTCCCGTGTATAATTACAGCGACATCCCTGGCCGATTCAAGGTGGCGGGCCGGGAGATACGCCATTGCGATACCCCTGTGCAACGATGGAGAAAAATTACCACTCGTTACAATGCCAATCTCTTGTCCTTCCAGAATAACTTGACAGCCGCGCCTCGGCACGCCCGGCTCTGTAAGAGAAAGCCCGACAAGCCTTCTTTCCGGCCCATCTTCTTTTATTTTGATAATGGCGCCACGCCCTATAAAATTCTCATTTTCAAAGTCTATGAAATTTGAATACCCGGCCTCGATTGGATTCGTGTTCTCGTCTATGTCGTTCCCATGCAGGAGATAACCCATCTCAAGCCGGAGCGTGTCCCGCGCGGCCAGGCCGCAGGGCATGATGCCGAACTTTTTGCCTTGCTCCAGCAATAAATCCCATATTGAGCCTGCGATTTTCCTGTGGGCGTATATCTCGAATCCTTTCTCTCCGGTATAGCCGGTCTTGGCCAATATTACCCCGGAGCCTGAGAATTCAAAATTTATAAATGAATGATACGGAAATTCGGAAGGTTTTATCCCGAAGGTCTCCGATGCAATATCCCAGGACGCAGGCCCCTGCAGCGCAATGATGCACGTATCCGGGCTGTCGTCTATCAATACCGCCCTGAAATCCTTCCCTGTCTCCTTCAGCCAGTTTAAATCCCTCTCCCGGTTGGACGCATTCACGACCAGTATAAATCTTTCCTCGTTCAGCCGGAACGCCATCAGATCGTCCCTGATCCCTCCATTTTCGTTAAGCAGGAAGGCATACTGCGCATGGTCCGGCTTTAAAGATTCCGGGCTGAAAGTAAGCGCGCGCGCAAGCAACTGGATGCTGTCCGCTCCGCCGACTTCGATTACGCCCATGTGACTGACATCGAAAAGCCCGGCGGCGGTTCTGACCGCCGTATGCTCTTTAACCGCCCCGGAATATTCCAACGGCATCTCCCATCCATGGAAATCCGCAAACTTCGCCTGAAGCGCCTTGTGCCGGTCATATAGTGCGGACTTTGCCATGATAAAAAGGTATCACAGGGTCATGCGGTTGTAAAGGATTGAAGGACTTTTATGAACTTTCTGTTCTGCGGGCGGGAAAGTATCGCCACCCTGATGAACCTGTCGCCAAGCCCAGGAAAATTGGAACAGTCCCGAACGAGCATACCGAGCCGTGCGAGTCGCTCCGTAAGCTCCGCCGAACCTGGCTTCATGCCGAGTATCTTGACAAGGAGGAAGTTAGCCGACGACGGATAAGGCGAAAGCCAGCCCGTCCCGGAGAGGGCCTCGAACATATAATCCCGCTCGACTTCGTTTCTGGCGAGCGTCTCCTTTTCGTATTCTCTGTCCCCAAGCGCCGCCAGCGCCGCCGCCTGCGCGAGACAGTTTACCGTCCACGGTTCCCGTCCAAGCTTCATTCTTGATATTATCCCTGCGTCTCCTGCGGCATAACCGATGCGGATTCCGGGCATCCCGTAAAACTTCGTGAAGTTCCTTATAACCACCGCCCCAAGCCTTACGGCCTCTTTAAGCACGCTCTCCCTGCCGGTGTACTCGATAAACGCCTCGTCTATACAGATAACCGTACCCGCCCTCGACGCCTCGTAGAGTAAGCCCAGGAGCCGTTCCCTTGGTATCAGGACCCCCGTTGGGTTGTTCGGGTTGCAAATGAACATAAGCCCGCATTTCTTCAGACCGCGCGAAATGGCGTCCACGTCGGGCCGGAAATTGTTTTTCTCCAGCAGGGGCATGCGGATTACCTTCGCGCCGGCAAGAGACGAGGCCCGCTCATAATCCGAAAAAGAAGGGGCGAGGAGCATAACCTTTTTTACGCCAAGCGAGCGCGGCAGGAGATATATAAGCTCGGTCGAGCCGTTTCCGACAAGTATCTCATCTTCCTTCAAACCGTGAAGCGCGGCAAGCTTCTCTGTAAGCTCGCTTGAATCCGGGTCTGGATACCGGTTAAGCTCAGAAAACGCGCGCTCGATTGCGGCAAGGGATTTAGTCGGCGGCCCAAGAGGGTTTACGCTCGCCGAGAAATCGATAATCTTCCCGGCGGGTATGCCGTATTTCCTGGAGTAATACAGGACGTTCCCGCCGTGCAGCGGCTCGTTCCGAGTATATTGAAAAACACGCATGTTAATTAATAACCCCCCATGCCGCAACCCTTGCCGCCCACAGAGTTATCGCTCCCAATGCCGCCGTGGCATACATCAGCCGTACGGCTTCTCTTATCCTTTCCGGTTCGAGCGGGCGCGAAGCCTCGCCGATGAACGGTTTTATGGATTTTACGCCGAAATAGGAGTTTTCGCCGCCCAGCCGC
>JAKAHE010000061.1 GCA_021815285.1 Nitrospirota bacterium | reverse complement strand
GCACTGCCGCCGCATCGCTTGACCCGCCGCCGAGGCCCGCCGCGACAGGCGTTCTTTTCGTTATTTCAATCCTTACGCCACCTTTAAAGCCTGTCAACCGGCCCGCCGGGCCAGCCTCATCAAGGAGCGCCCTGGCCGCCCTGTATGCAATGTTTCCAGGCCCCTCCGGCACGTCCGGGGAGTCGCAGACGACCTCTGTGCCTCTGCCCGTCAGGGTAATTTTCACGTCGTCGGAGAGATCAAGCGCCTGCATGACGCTTACTATGTCGTGATAGCCGTCCGGCCTTCTGCCCAATACCTCAAGCGAGAGGTTTACCTTCGCCGGCGCCTTTATGATAATCTGCGTATCCCTTTTCATGGCCCGTGAAGTCTATATTCATCCGCGCAAAAAGTCAACTCCATTGGCAGGCGTCAAGGAAACGTCGGGAGCCATGACGCTTTTAAGCATAACCACTCAGTCGAAACCGAGCGTTTTCGCTCTTCAAGATAACTCAAAAATTCATAAATGAAATTTTAAAACATAACATATTGTAAATACACGGTTTTTAATGGCAGGTCTTACCTGTTTATTGTGTGGCGCGATTTTTGCTTATTCAACTAATACAAAAGGATTATATCCTTAATAAGGACGGGGGCGAAATGGCTGAACGCGAATCCGGAAAAGCGCTGGAAAGCTGGCGGGAGCAGTTCGAGGCCCTTTTCTCTAATCTCCCGATAGGCATATCCTATCTTACCCAGGATATGCGCTACATCAGGATAAACCCGTTCCTCGAAGAAAAGATCGGCATCAAGTCCAGGGACATCGAGGGGCAGCACTGCTATGACGTTAACGGCATATACAAAAACGACCCGAACCGAAAGGGCGAGGAGAGGATATGCGATTTCTGCGGTGTGAAAAACGCCCTCAAGGCAGGGAAACCGTTCAAGTTCGAAAGGCGCGTGCGCGACGACTTAATCGTCGAAAACATGGGCGTCCCCCTAAAGGGCAGTGATGGCAGTATAATCGGCGCGGTAGAGATTATCGTGGACGTAACCGAGCGCGTCCGTCTTGAGGAAAAGCTCCATGAGCAGGCGGCAGACCTCGCGAAAAAGGTCGAGGAAAAGACGAAGGAACATGACGAGTTCATGGCGATGCTTACTCACGACCTCAAGACCCCACTTACCTCCATCCTCGGCTACAGCTCGATTATCCTCTCGGGCGAGCTTGGTCCCGTGCCGGAAAAACAAAAGCAACCAACGGAAGGGATACTGGTAAATGCGCAGAAGATGCTGTGGCTTGTCAGGAACATCCTCTCCGCCGGCAGGATAAAGGAGAAGATGCTCGAACTCGACAGAAGGCCCCTGAAGGTGCAGTCCCTGATAACGGAGTCCATAAAAAACATGGCGCCCCAGATAAACGACAAGGGGCATACCACGAGCATGGAGTTCGAGCCGAACCTCCCGTCTGTCTTAGCGGACAAGGAACACCTTGAGCGGGTGATGTGCAACCTCATAGCCAACGCCGTAAAGTTTACCCCGCATGGCGGAAGAATATCGTTTGCCGCAAATAGGGCCGGGGATTTCGTCGAGGTGCGTCTAACGGATTCAGGCATGGGAATCGTCCAAAACGAGATACCTCTGCTCTTCGACAAATACTACAAGGGCACCGGAACCACGTCCCGCGGAAGCGGGCTTGGCCTTTATATATCCAAGGCCATCATGACGGCTCACGGAGGCACAATATCCGCCGAGAGCAAAGAAGGAGAAGGCGCGACGTTCATCCTGCGCCTGCCCGCCGCATCGTAAGGGGGACGGTTATTGCCTTGACAATAACCGCTTGCGAGTCTAACCTTACAACATGCTCACGAAAATCTGTTTCATCGAGGCGAAATCGCCTGGGGCTCACGTCTTCTCGGCATTCCCCATACCGCGCCTCGGCACTATCCTGATTGCAACAATCCTCAAAGGGCTTGGATACGAAACCCGCGTGTTCATAGAGGACGTGGAGGCTCCGGACTGGAAGGAGGTTGACGCCTGCCGGATAATCGCTATCTCCACCATAACTTCCACCGCGCCGCGCGCCTATAAAATCGCCGACAGGCTAAGAGACAGAGGCAAGACGGTGATAATCGGCGGCCCTCACGTCACCTTCATGCCGGACGAGGCGCTTGAACACGCCGATTTCGTCGTTCGCGGCGAGGGCGAGGAAACAATGGTCGAGCTCCTCCGCGCCATCGAAGGCAACTCCTCCTTCGGGCACATAAAAGGCCTCTCGTGGAACTCCCCGCAAGGCCCGGTTCATAACGAAGCGCGGGAATTGATAGCAGACTTGGACCCGTACCCCGCGCCGGATTTTTCGCTCGTCCGGGGCTGGAGTCCCAAGGTAATTCTTCCCGTAGCCACTTCGCGCGGCTGTCCGTTCGATTGCAGCTTCTGCTCCGTAATCCACATGTTCGGCAGGAAATACAGGTTCAAAAGCATCGATAAAGTAATAGGGGAGATAAGGGCTGGAATAGAGGCAGGCAGGGCTTCGGGAGGGCGTGCGTCCGGTTCGTTCGTGTTTTTCATAGACGACAACTTTACGGCGAACAGAAAAAGAACGAAGGAACTCCTGCGCCGGATTATAGACGAGGGCCGGTCTACCGGGCTGAAGTTCAGCTGGAGCGCCCAGGTGCGAAGCGACGCCGCTGGCGACCCTGAGCTTCTGGATCTCATGAAGCGCTCCGGGTGCGAGAACGTCTTTGTAGGCTTTGAATCCGTCAACGAGAAGACGCTACAGCTTTTCAATAAAAAACAAGGCGTCGAGGACATCGTCCGGGCGGTCAAGGCGTTCCATGCCATGGGCATACGCATACACGGCATGTTCGTTTTCGGCTCGGATACGGACGATGCCGAAACCATCAGAAATACGCAGCTTTTCGCCCGTAAGATGGGGATAGAGTCCGTGCAGTTCCTGATACTCACACCGCTCCCGGGGACGCCGGTATACGAGGAGTTCAAGGCGCAGGGAAGGCTTCTGCATAACGACTGGAGCAAATACGACGCGCATTACGCCGTCTTCCGGCCCCTGCTCATGTCGCCCTCGGAGCTTCAGCGCGAGACGTTCAAGGCGATGGCTAAGTTCTACTCCTGGAGCAAGATTTTCCGGCACGTCTCAAGGCTTAACTTCTACTGCGGGATGCTCGGCCTGTACGGCAAACAGTCCGTAAAAAAGGCTCGCGTAAAAAGCGAGCAATATCTGAAGGATATGAAGGAGCTCGTAAATCTCCCGCCACTGAAAAGCCGCAAAGCCGCGCCAAATAAATAATTCATATTGCATACTCAGTAGTGTCCGGTAAAAATTAAATGGGCATGGCCTTTAGACCTCTTTTGTTGGATAATGGGATTTGCGAAAAGCCAATATCCATAAGGAGGGACAGACCATGCCCAAGCTTGGAACAATATTTTCGGAGCTTCTCAAGCTTTGTCCGAGATACCAGTTCGACAGAGCCGTTGAGCGCTACTCGCGGTTTATCCTTGACAAATGGTCCCCGTATATACTAAATTAGGCGTCTTGCCGCACGGTCCCTTCGTCTAGCGGCCTAGGACGACGGCCTCTCACGCCGTAAACACGGGTTCGAGTCCCGTAGGGATCACCAAACCAAAACCCCCGGCCATAACATTGTCTGTCTGGTCTGCTCTAATCAAATCTTAATCAAAATATAACTGATAAAAGTAATCATAATCTTGCGCGTTTATACGAAATTTTCTGCTCAAAATCGCTTTCCCAGCCAATTGCTATAACATCAATGCGTTGAATTTATTGGATTAAAATGCTGGTAAATTTTTTGCATATGCTATCGCCCGTCATTTCAAATAAAATGCAAGATGAAATTGAAATCATATTGTGTTTTTCTTACCCTGAGTTTACCTTTGTTCCTGTTCCCTTTCGCGGCGGAGGGTGCGGGAAGTCTAACGATTAACGGCGGAGCGGCATATACAAACAATACGAGCGTTACGCTCTCAATCAGCTATCCCAAAGGGACATACCTCCTTGGCGTGCAGGAACCAAACGGGCCTGCCATGTCCGTCAGCCCGGCGAACAATCTCCCGTTTAATGTCGGTTCCGGGGACGGCATCAAGACAATCCAGGTTACCGCTTATTTTACCAATCAGACCTCATACTGCTGCAATACGGATATATGGGGTAACTGCGCAAGCACATGCTTTAAGAATATCTCAGGCACTGAGTCATATCAAAGCTCGATAACGCTCGATACGACCAGGCCATCCGGGACATTGCAGATAGACGGCGGGGCGCAATATACGAATTCTACCACTGTCCAACTGAGGCTTGACGTATCGGACGATAACGTCGTTTCGACAGTCAGGTTCGGCAACTGCACCGGAATCTGGGGGCCGTGGCAGACGGTATCGGAACAAAGCGCGACAATAACAGAACCCTGGCATGTCTCTTCCGGAGACGGTCCCAAGACCGTATGCGCGCAGGCGGTCGATGGCGCCGGGAACTGGTCTGATATTATAAGTTCGGGAATTTCCCTCGATACGACGCCGCCGGAATCCTCCATAAGCTCCCCGGTTTCAGGTTCTTTCGTCGCCCCAAAACCCCTGGTGGTCTCCGGCGCGGCCAGCGACGGTGGCGGCTCCGGAGTGCAGAAGATAGAGATATCCTATGATGGCGGCAAAACATGGGCAGAACCCGCAGACATCATGCAAAGCGGCGGCTGGGCGGCATGGTGGTATGTATTTTCGCCGACTGCCCTGGGAAACTGGTCTATCCGGTCCCGCGCCACAGATTTGGCGGGCAACGTGGAATCGCCAGGCGCCGGGATTAATTTCACAGTGGACGGCACCGAGCCGGCGTCTTCAATAAACGCCTTCTCTTGGAAAAAAATAAATCAGGCGTCCGCAAGATTTATCGCCTTTTCGCCTGATTACGGAAACGACCATACCGCCTTTGCCGGAACGTCCGGCAGCGGCGTCCTGAAAACGCAGGACGGCGGCTCTACCTGGGCGGCGGTAAATTCCGGCCTTGTAGATTTGAATATTCTCTCCATCGCCGTATCCCCGGCCTTTTCCTCATACAGCGCCGTATTCGCCGGGACTGCAAGCGGCATATTCAAAAGCGTGGACGGCGGCAGAACATGGGCGGCCTCCGGCTCCGGCCTGCCGCAGGGCAGCGTATCCGATATTGCATTCTCGCCGGATTACGCATCCGATGGCACTGTATTCGCCGTAACGGGAAACGGCGCGGCTTACAAGACGACCGGTGGCGGAGCAGGCTGGAACTCCACCAGGGCGCTTCCCGGGGCTGCTGTCGCAATTGCCGTGTCGCCCGCTTATGCGGCGGATAATATTGTTTTTGCCGGGACTGCGCCAGGTCCGTCGGTGACTGGCGGAGGGGTTTTCAGGTCAACGGACGGCGGGTCTACGTGGAACCAGGTAAATCCGCAGATTGGCAGCGTTTGTTCAATCGCAATTTCGCCTGATTTTGCAACCGACCGGACCGTTTTCGTAAGCGGATCCGCATCTGACGGCTCCGGCCCGTGTCTTTATAAATCCACGGACGGAGGTTCCACGTGGAACCGCATAACTACAGGCGCAGAAGGCGGCATAACCGGCATCGCCATATCCCCGGACTTCGCCTCGGACAATACTCTTTATATCGCCACGGGTGGAGGAGGAGTTTTCAAGTCCGACGACGGCGGCAATACATGGACTCTATCCGGCCCCGGCCTGCCAGGTTCCGGGGTTGTTTACGCCGCTATTTCACCGGCATACGGCCAGGATAATACACTGTTTGCCGCCCTGCCGGAGGGTATTTTCAAAAGCCGGGCGGACACAATACTCGTAAACGGAACGGTCTGTGCGATTGACGGCACGGCAAGCGACGGCGGCGGCTCCGGGGTTATGAAGGTGGAAATATCCACCGACGGCGGCAATACATGGCAACCCGCGACAGACACATCCGGCGGAATATGGAAAACCTGGAGCTACAAGTGGCCGGTTCCGCAAGACGGCGCATATTCGATAAAATCCCGCGCCACGAGCAATGTCGGCAATGTCGAAACTCCCGGCGCCGGGATTACGGCCATCGTGGACAATACGCCTCCGGTATCACAAATATCATCGCCGCTGTCCGGCTCGGAAATGAGCGGAGCGACCATGACCGTTACCGGAAGCGCCACGGACGGCGCAGGCACGGGCGTGGATATGATACAGGTTTCAACCGACGGCAATACATGGACAGACGCAAACGACACATCCTCCGACGGGTCGTGGTCGAACTGGAGTTGCGCTATAGCCGCGCCGGCCAATGGCGCATACACCGTGCAGTCGCGCGGGATAGATTACCTGGGTAACGTCGAAGTTCCCAAAAGCGGAATCAGTATCCAGGTAAATAACGCCATGCCTTCATCAGGCATAGATTCCCCGGCAAACGGCTCTTATGTAAGCGGTTCGGAGTTGACCGTAACCGGGACTGCCCTTGACAATTCCGGACTCGGAATAAGCCAGGTGCGGGTATTTTCGTCCGCCACGGGCAATTGGACTCCCGCTTCCGATACCTCCTCCGACGGGTCATGGTCGAGTTGGAGCTGTTCCGTTGCCATGCCTGCCGACGGGGAATATACGCTGCAATCACGCGCAATCGACAAATCCGGGAATATCGAGAACCCGGGCGCAGGTGTTGCAATAACGGTTGACAACACTAAGCCCGTCGGTACTATAAGCATAAACGGAAACGCATCCACGACAAACAACGCATCGGTTACGCTGTCGCTTTCGGCAAGCGACAAAAACGCAATAACCGGAATGCAGATAAGCAACGACGGCAGTTTCAACGGTTCATCATGGGAAGCCTTCAATCCGTCCGAGAACTGGACACTGCCGGCGGGAGACGGAGAGAAGACGGTATATGCGCGGTTTGCCGACCCGGCGGGGAACATTACAACCTGCTCCGCAGGCATATTGCTGGACACGACCAGCCCGGTGGTGAGTATTACGGATTTACAGCCGTCGCAAGTCTTGAGCGGCCAGAGTTTCAATATCACCGGGAGCGCGTACGACGGCGGCTCAGGCGTAAACAGGGTTGAAATAACATTTGGAAACGGCGTCTGGACAGAGGTTTCAGGCTCATCAAACTGGAACTACTTATGGTCTCTCCCGCTCTCCGGAAATTTCACGATAGGCGTGCGCGCCACGGACAATGCGGGTAACGTTTCAGCCGTATATACGCTTCCGGTCAGCATAAATAATATCTCGCCGACCGCAGCCGAGCCTTTGAATAATGCCGTAAGACCAGCCGCATACGTCCTGCCGCCCGGCTTTACAAACCCGCCGATATTTACCTGGATACCCAATGTCTGCGAAGATTTCATTGTCTATTTTTCCAGCGCGCCGGACTTTAAAAGAAGTCTCCGTTTCACTTCGGACAATCATGGCATAACCCCGGAGTTCCATCCCGCTCCCAAAGTATGGAACAGGATAACAAGGCTTGGCGGGACGATATTCTGGAAGGTATCGGGGCATGACGCCCAGAACGAGAGATTTTACAGCGAGACGCAAAAACTCGTTCTCGACGGTAATTTCACAAATGTTTCAGCCGTTCCTTCCACGGATGTTTTTACCATACCGGAAATGACAGCCGACCCCGGCGAAAGCTCTTCGCTATCCGTACAGTTTTCGTCCGAGCCGTATTTCATCGCCCCGATAAATCTCCCGGCGCATGAATACGGATCGCTCTCCACGTATACGCCGACGACATATGCCTGGCAGAAAATAACCAGGCTTGGCCCGGAATTTTACTGGCGGTTTTCGGGAAAACTCCCTACAGGCGAGACGACTTTCAGCGCGGAAAATCTGACATGCGTTACTGGCGGCCCGGAAATAGTATACCCCGCGGCGGATTCGATTATAACCTCTCCGCCGGAAATATCATGGAACCCGGCAGGCTTTGCGGCCTGCACGGTTCAGGCGAGCGCGTCGGAAGACTTCACGACCAGAACGATTACAGTCGGGGTCTCAAAAAACGGAAATTTTATACCCGGCGGCAAAATATGGAAGAAAATTATAACCCTCGGAGCTACGGTATTTTTACGTATCGCGGGAAGAACCGCCTTGAAATATACCGCATACGGCCCACCGCTCAAGCTGCTTATTCGATAATCTTTTCAATTGGTTATTTCTACCCTGTTGTTTTTCATGCTCAGGACGCTCTCTTCCTGCGCATTTATAAGGTCTTCGGCCAGCAGACCGGATACATAACCCGTTAACATTGCTGAAGTTTTTTCGCTAACGCCGGTAAACTCTATTGCCATGCCCGGCGGAATCTTAAAGAAGTCTCCGTAGATTCCCTTGTTATAGATAACCATCCCGTCCAGATCCAGGACTTCGCCTTCCACCTCAAGCAATGCCTTTACCTGGGTTCCGACCGGGAAGGGATTCTTCTTCCTTACATACATCCCTCCCTGTGAGAGTGTCTCGGTAAAAAGGTCGAATCTCTCTTCCGACTTTATCAATGTTACCTGGGATACATGCTGCACCCGGATATGCTTCCTCTTCCATCCGATGGCTCTGAAAAAGACATCCTGGATTACATAGTGCAGGTCTTCCAGCATTACCGGCTTTGTAAGATAACCGGAACATCCGAGCGACATGCATTTTTCAACGGTCTCGCTCTTGGCATCGGACGACAGCATTATGACCGGTATTGCGGACGTATTTTCGTTTTTCTTGATTTCGGCAAGAATCTTTATGCCATCGACAACAGGCATCTGTATATCGAGCATGACAAGGTCCGGCGGTAGTATATTCAGAAGCTTCAGCGCCTCGACGCCGTTCTTGGCGGGCAGTATGTCGTATCCCATCCTCTTCAGGAGTATCGCCATGTACATCACGAAGGTTTCGGAATCGTCAATCAAGAGGATTACCTTTTTGTTAAAAGGCATCGGGGTTCGCTCCTTTCTCTGGCGACCGCATAGCTGGATAAATAAAAAGCCTGCCCCATGAAAAAGGTGGCAGGCCGGATAAAGCTTTAATTACGGCGGACGCTCGACCATGGGAATACTCCTTAAGGCCGCGTCTTTGTGCCCTGTCCTTTCGGATCAGGTTACCTTTTTCGTTTAAAAGCTAAACTTGAGAAGCTGTTTTGCGGTTAGAAATCCTGCAACAACTATACCCAATGGAAAAATTTTTGACTATTAAAAAAATTTAAATAGTTAGAGAAAAACAAATAATCAATACTATTTAAAATCTGCTCGCTAACGCTCAAGACCTGTTGTTATTTCAACAAATCGCCCTTCAGTAACACCCACTGCGGTATGTAAATCGGCAGTCCCTCAAGCAGCCGAGCCTGTTCTCTTATGCCGGGCCTTTCCATCTTCTCATAGCTGTACCTGTATTCCTTTCCAGGTTCCGGCCCCAAATCGATATAATATTCCTCGCTCCCCTTCTGCCCCTTCACTTTCATCCGGCCCGTCATAGCCTCTTTCTTGGTGAAGACACCGTTACCTTTTTCATCGACAAGCCTGTACTGAAAAGGCGGCGCGCCGTTTATGCCAACATCGTAGCGGAATATATGCCCTCCGACAGAATAAGACCTGAAAACAGACCCATCAGGGCTTTTATATGTCCTGATATTAATTACCGTTGGCGGCTTTTTGTCGCCTATAAGCTGGTTCTCTTCGAATATCAACGTGGCCTTCGATATGTCCGGAACCGGATATCCCTGTTGCCTGCTGACCGGGCTGGACGGCGCAGCGCCGAGCGTTACGGCGGTAATAACGGAAAGAAGATATATAATCATAGCCACCTCCTCTATACTTTAAATATAGCATCATATTCAGCCAACCAAAGGAAATAAAAAAGCCGCCGGATATATCTATCTGGCGGCTTATATTCTGCTTTCTTTTGGTTACTTTTCTTTCACCTGGGAAAAAGTAACTTAGAAATCCATCTGCTTTCGGATTACCTTCCCAAGCACCCGCATCTCCCTGTTCATCTCATGGTCTTCGTATTTAGGGTTCAACGGGTGCATTACCCAGACTCCGCGGTATTTTTTGAGCTGCTTGAAGGTAGCCTCTTCCTCGGTGTCGTTCTTGATTATCACGTAATCGCCGGGCTGGGGCTGCACCTCCGGGTCTATAATCACAACCTCTCCCTCGCGGAAGAGAGGCTCCATTGAGTCTCCCTTTACACGCATCGCAAAGAGGTATTTACTCTGGAGGTCCGTCTCTACGTATTCTTCGGCTACTCCGGGGTAAGGGTATTTATCCGTGCCGGATGCGAACCCGCCCGCCTGCACCCAGGTGAGGAGGGGCACCTTGTTATAATGCGCCGGCGTTTCCCTTATAAGCTTCTTCTCGAAATATTCCTTGAAGTCGGAGGGGGCTTTCTGATGATAGGCGGTAAAGAGAAGATCCTTAGGCTCTATCCCCAGCTTCTTTGCGTAGACGAGCAGTTGCTCGTCCTTGGGAATATGGTCTTCGCCGACAACTTTCCGGAGCAGTTCGTAAGGAAGGCCCAGAACCTGAGCGCACTCCTTGACGGTGCCGAACCCCTTCCTGTTGATCGCGTCTTTTATCTTCTGCGCTACAGTCTTCATAAGGTCCTCCTTGCAGCTTGGGGGAACCGCAAATTATGCCAACAGAGAATCGACCTTGGATTTAAGCTGGGCCTTCGGAACCGCGCCGACGACCTGGTCC